>JAFMJM010000029.1 GCA_017853455.1 Acidimicrobiia bacterium
CACCGGGTGGTGGCGCTCACCGACGGACGGATCACGGCCGACGGGAGCCCGACGACGGTGCTCCCCGAGCTCCCCGGCGCCCCGACCGTCACCCGGCTCGGGCGACTCCTCGGCTGGGACCCGGCGCCGCTCACCGTGCGCGAGGCCCGGATCCACGCCGCCCGCACCCGGCCCGACCTGGTGCCGGTCGCCGCTCCCGCCCCGGCGCCCGGGGAGCGCCTGGTCGGGGCGCGCGCCGTCGGGGTGCGTCTCGGGGGCCGCCCGGTGCTCCACGACGTCACGCTCGACGTTCACGCCGGCGAGATCGTGGCCCTGCTCGGCCGCAACGGGGCCGGCAAGACGACCCTGCTGCGCTGCCTGGCCGGCCTCGTCACGCCCGACCGCGGCACCGTCACGGCCACCACCGCCGTGGCCGCGGTGCCCCAGAACCCCGACGCGCTCCTCTTCGCCCCCACCGTGCGGCGCGAGCTCGAGGAGACGCTGCGTCTGCTCGGACGACGCGACCCCGACGCCGTCGACCGGTGGCTCGACGCGCTCGGCATCGCCCACCTGGCCGACCGTCACCCCCGCGGCCTGTCGGGCGGCGAGAAGCAGCGGGTGGCGATCGCTGCGGTCGCCGTGGGCGGCGCCCCGGTGCTCCTGCTCGACGAGCCCACCCGGGGCATGGACGCCGCGTCGCGCCGGGCGCTCCACGACGCGATCGTCGCCCACGCCGCGGCGGGCGGGGCGGTCGTGCTCGCCACCCACGACGTCGAGCTCGCCGCCGAGTGCGCCACCACCGCCGTGGTGCTCGGCGACGGTGACGTCGTGGCGGCGGGTCCGGCGCGCGAGGTGCTGGCCGGGTCGCTGTTCGCACCCCAGGTGCTGCGCGTGCTGCCACCGTTCCTGACCGTGGCCGAGGTCGCCGCCGCCCTCGCCACCGCCGGGGCCGCACCGTGATCCGGACCCGACCGGTCGCGGTCTACCTGCTGGTCGCGGCGGTCGGGATCGCCGCCTTCCTCTACCCGTTCTGGCTGCCCGACCTCGCCCGGTCGAGCCACGCCCACACCACCGACGCCCCGATCTGGGCGGCGGTCGTCGGGGGGCTGGTGGTGGCCGTGGTCACCCTCGAGGTCCGCCGCGGCACGATGAACGGCGCGACCGTCGCACTGCTCGGCGTGCTGTCGGCGGCGTCGGGCCTGCTGCGCCTGGTCGACCTGCCGGGGAACAACGCCGGCATCTTCTTCCTGGTGGTCCTGGCGGCCGCGGCGTTCGGCCCGCGCTTCGGCCTGCTGCTCGGCCTCACCGCCATGGCGGTCTCCGCCGTCATCACCGGCGGCATCGGTCCGTGGCTGCCGTTCCAGATGCTCGCCCTCGGCGCCATGGGCGCGGGCGCAGGTGCCCTCGGTCGCGTCACCGCGCGACTGCCGTTGCGCGCCGAGGTGGTCGCCCTCGCCGCGTTCGGCTGGGCGTGGGGGTTCCTCTACGGCGCCGTCATGAACCTGTGGTCGTGGCCGTTCCTCACCGGGACGGGTCCGACGCAGTGGCGGCCCGGGCTCGGGTTCGGCCCGACGCTCGCGCACTACTGGTCGTACTACGTCGCGACGTCGTTCGCCTGGGACGCCGCCGGCGCGCTGTTCAACGCGCTGCTCATCCTGGCCACCGGGGCGGCACTGCTCCCCCGCCTGCGGCGCTACGCGCACCGCCTCGATCCGGTGGTCGAGCTGGTCTGACGTTCAGCGCTGCACCGACGTCGCCGTCCACGACGCGAACAGCGCTGCATAGGCCCCACCGGCCGCCACGAGGTCGGCGTGGGTGCCGAGCTCGACCAGTCGGCCGTCGTCGACCACGGCGACCCGGTCGGCGCGCGCCGCCGTGGAGAGCCGGTGGGCGACGACCACGACGGTGCGGTGGTCGGTGAGCTGCTCGAGGGCCAGCTCGACCGCCCGCTCGGTGCCCGGGTCGAGGTTCGACGTCGCCTCGTCGAGCACCAGCACCGCCGGGTCGGCCAGGGCCGCCCGGGCCAGCGACACCAACTGCCGCTCGCCGGCCGAGAGGCGCGAGCCGCGCTCGCGGACCTCGGTCGTGAGCCCCTGGGGGAGCGCCCGGAACCGGTCGAGGACCCCCAGGCGGGCCAGCGCCGCCTCGACCTCGGCGTCGGTCGCCTCGGGGCGGCCCACCCGCACGTTGTCGAGGATGGTGCCGGTGAACAGGTACCCCTCCTGGGGCACGACCACGATGCGGTGACGCAGGGAGTCGAGCGTGGCGCGCCGCAGGTCGACGCCGCCGACCGAGACGGTGCCGACCCGGGGGTCGTAGAACCGGGCGATCAGCTTGGCGAGGGTCGACTTGCCCGCCCCGGTCGGCCCGACGAGGGCGATTCGCTCACCGGCCGCGATCGTCAACGACACGTCGTGGAGCACGAGGTGCTCGGCGTACCCGAACGACACCCCGGCGACCGCCACCGCCCCCGACGACGGAAGGTCGACCGCGCCGGGGAGCTCGGCGATCGACGCCGGGGTGTCGAGCAGTCCGAACAGCTTGTGCAGGGCCGCCCCCGCCGACTGCACCGTGTTGTAGATCTGGCCGAGCTGCTGCACCGGCTCGAACAGGTTGTTGAGGTAGAGCACGAACGCCGCCACGGTCCCGACCGTCACGATCCCCTCGGTCGTGAACCAGCCGCCGACCCCGACGATCACCGCGACGCCGATGACCCCCAGGTACTCGACGAACGGGAAGTAGCGCACCGTGATCCGGGCGGTCTCGACGTTGGCGTCGTGGAACGCCTCGTTGGTCCCGGCGAACCGGGCGGCGAACGTCGCCTCCTGTCCGTAGGCCTGCACGACGCGCACCCCGGCCAGGCCCTCCTGGAGGGTCGCCAGGTTGGCCCCGACCCGTTCACGGACCTCGCCGTAGGCCCGGTTCGCGACCCGCCGGAACCAGCGGGTGCCGAGGATGAGCGGTGGCAGGAGGACCAGCGTGCACAGCGCCAGCTGCCACGAGAGCAGGAGGATCGCGACCAGCGCACCCGAGAACAGGAGCACGTTCTGGACGAACGCCGTCAGCCCCATCTGGATGAGCTCCTGGAGGGTGTCGACGTCGGACGTCATGCGGGCGACGAGCCGCCCGGTCTTCTCGCGCTCGAAGAAGTCGAGGCCGAGGTCCATGAGGTGGCGGAAGACGCGAACCCGCAGGTCGGCGAGGAACGCCTCCCCGATCCGCGCCACCATCATGATCGACACCCGGCCCAGGAACAGGGCCACCAGCGCGACCACGAGGTACGCCACCGCCGACTGGTCGAGCGCCCGACCCACCTGCCCGCGGATGCCCTGGTCGATCCCCCTTCGCACCAGGAGCGGCCCAGCCAGCAGGCAGGCGGTCTGCAGCGTCAGGACCCCGACCGCCACGACGATCGACCTCCGGTACGGGCGCAGCAGGCGGGCCAGCCGACGCATCACCCGGCGGGTCTCGGCGCGGTCGAGCTGCTGCTCGGCGTCGGCGGCCACGAACCGCCCGCCCCTCACGCGACGTCCTCCTCGACCACCGGCACCCGGCCCTCGTGCTCACCGATGTGGGCGAGGACGTCGCGGTAGCGGGCATCGGTGGCGACCAGCTCCTCGTGGGTGCCCTCGGCCACCACCCGGCCGCCGTCGATCAGCACGACCCGGTCGGCCAGGGCGATCGTGGCGGGCCGGTGGGCGATGATCAGCGTCGTGCGCCCGGCCATGACCTCGCGCAGCGCCGCACGGATCTCGTGCTCCTTGCTCGGGTCGACCGCCGACGTGGCGTCGTCGAGGATCAGCACCCGCGGATCGGCGAGCACCGCCCGGGCGATCGCGATGCGCTGCCGCTGGCCACCGGACAGTGAGAACCCGTGCTCGCCGATGACGGTGTCGTACCCGTCGGGCAGTGCCGCCACGAAGTCGGCGGCGCCGGCCAACCGGGCGGCCCGCTCGACCCGCTCCAGCGGTGCGGTGGGATCGGCGAGAGCGATGTTGGCCCGCACCGAGTCGGAGAACAGGAACGTGTCCTCGAACACGAGTCCGACCTGGCTGCGCAGGTCGGCGACGCGGAGGTCGCGGACGTCGACGCCGTCGAGGCGCACCACGCCGTCGACCACGTCGTAGAACCGCGGCACCAGCCGGGCCACCGTCGACTTCCCCGAGGCCGTCGCCCCCACCAACGCGACCGCCTCACCGGCCCGCACGTGGAGGTCGAAGCCGTCGAGCACGGGGGGGCCGGCGTGGTATCCGAACCGCACCCCCTCGAAGCGCAGATCACCGCCGCCGTCGGGGAGCGCCACCGGATGCGGCGGGTCGACGACCGTCGGCTCCGTGGCGAGCACCTCGTCGACGCGCCCCGCCGCGGCCGCCATCCGCGGCGCCATGGCGATGGTCAAGCCCGACATGCGCAGGGGCCAGATCAGCATGAGGATGAACGAGTTGAACGCGACCAACTGACCGATCTCGAGCCGGCCGTCGAGCACCAGGTGACCGCCGTACCAGAGGATCATCACGAGGGCGACCGCCGGGAGGAAGTCCACCAACGGCAGGAACCGCGACCGCAGTCGCGACGCCGCGAGCGCCTGGCCCTGCACGTCGGCCGCCTCGGCCTCGAGTCGACGCACCTGCATGCGCTCGGACCCGAATCCCTTCACCACCCGGATGCCCGACACCGACTCCTCGACCACGCCCGAGAACTCGGCGAGCTCGTGCTGGAGCGCGAAGCTGACCGGACCCATCTTCTTCGAGAACCGCGCGGCCGCGACCAGGAGCACCGGCAGCGACCCGAGCGCCAGCACGGCGAGCAGCACCGACTGGAGGAGCATCACCACTGCGATGGCCACGAGCACCATCAGGCTGGCGGCGGTGAGCGGGCCCAACATCAGGAACTCGCGCACGGCCTGGATGTCGGTGTTGGCCCGGGCGAGGAGCATTCCGGTCTGGGCCTGGTCGTGGTAGGCGAAGTCGAGGCGCTGGAGGTGCACGAAGAGCTGCTGGCGGAGGTCGGTCTCGACCCGGTAGGCGAGGCGGAAGGCGCCGTAGCGACGCAATCCGCTCACGACCGCCTGGATCCCACCCACCACCACCATCGCGACGGTGAAGCCGACCAGGGCCCGGGTGTCGTGCCCGAGGATCCCCTGGTCGATGGCAGCCGCGGCGAGGAGCGGGATGGCCACCTTGGTGACCGTCCAGCACAGGGCGCTGACGAGCGACAGGGTGATCCACCGCCACTGCACCCAGGAGGTGCGGGCGACGAGGCTCCAGCCCCGTCGCCGCAGCGCTTCTTCGCGGCCGAGGAGGCGGGGTGCCCGTGCTCGCCGTCCTCGCACCCGTCCGCCCCCGTCGCTCCCGCCCGACACCGACACCGATCCGCCGCCGGGCGAACGTACCAGCGCCCGGACGCGGGTCGAGGGGGCGCCGGAGCGCCCCCTCGACCGTCGTGCGTGTGCGAACCCCCGGAGGGGACGGTGCTACTTGATCGGGAACCACTCCGTGGCGCCCGCCGCAGCGGCCGGAATCCAGCAGTTGGTCTGGACCGGGCAGCCGTTGTAGAGGCCGTTCGCGTCCTTCACCACGTCCGGCGACGCCGCGTTGAGCGTCACGAGGTGGGCGAAGTCCGCGTAGTACGGCTTGGTCTTGGAGAAGGTGCCCTGACCATCGGACATCATCGCCGCCGGACCCTTCTTGACCTTCTGCAGGTTGGCCGCGACCTTGGACCAGGTCAGGTTCTTGCCCGCCTTCTTGATCGCGTCGAGGATCAGCGTGGTGATGGTGCACTCGTTGGGCGGGAAGTCCTCGACGGCGAGCACCACACCGTCCTTGACGAGGTCACCCGACGGACCACCCGGCTGGGTCGTCTCGCCGAGGGCCTTGTTGGCGGTCTGGCGGCACTTGGCCTCGAACTCGTTGTCCTTCTTGATGGAGTTCTTGGCCTGGACCGCCCGAGTGTCCCACGTGGTGGCGCACGGCGTACCGGCCGCGTCCGCCGGGGTCTGGGTGGCGCCGTAGGCCGTGCACATCGACGATGCCGAGTCGACCAGCATCGTCTTCAGGTTGGCTCCGGACGCCTTGTTCTCCTGGAAGAAGCCCTTGTTCCAGGTGAAGGGGATGACCACGAAGACGTAGTCGACACTCTTCGACTGGAACGTTGCGACCGCAGCCGCCGACTCACGGTTGATGGCGGTGGCATCGGCCGAGAGCTCGTTGACGTCGATCCGCGACGCCACGGTGACCCCAGCCTTCTTGAGTCCCGCCTCGAGGGCGGTGGCCGCCTCGGTGGAGGCGGGTCCGTTGCCCGAGAGGATGCCGACCTTGTTGGCCGACGTCACGATCTTGGACTCGGTCGCCACCCGGGCCGCCGTGGAACCACTCTGCGGAGCCGGGATGCCGAGGCTGAACAGGTTCGAGCCGGCGGCGTCGATCAGGGCCTGGGTGACCGACTCGCCGTAGAACATCGGCGTCTTGTTGTCGATCACGATGCACGGGATCGCCGCCTGGCGGAAGCCGTTCCCGTTGACCACGACGAACGCCTTGTTCTGGACCGTCGCCTGCGTGCAGGCGGCGTCGAACGTCTTCGGGTCCAGCGGGTCCCAGACGGCCGGCTTGAAGACGACCTTGCGGCCGTTGATCGGGCCGTAGGCGTCGGCGTAGCCCTGCCACTTCTTCAGCAGGTTGCCCGTGGTGAGCTTGGGCGCCAGGTTGAAGCCCTTGGCCCGGAGACCGTCGAGGTCGGCCACCAGCGCGCTGATGGTGATCTCGGTGTCGGTCACGCCCTGGACGGCGGCGGCCCGGTGCGTCGCTGCGCCGGCCGGCAGGGCGAGGGCCCCGGCGACCAGTCCGACGACCGCCAACCCCGCGAGTGCGCGGAACGGTTTGCGGAACATGAATCCCCCTTGGTGTCGGATGGGTGGTCGGGACAACCCCGGAGCTTCCACCCCACCCCCCGCCGGTCAGCGGAGGAAGCCAGGACGATAGCCGAGGAATGAACAGGTTCCATCGCTTCCCAGACCGCAGCCGCCGCCGTTTCCTGACGCTGACGTCAGGTATGACGGGAACGGGTTCCACTTGGTAGGTTCCGGCCGGCCACCGTCCGCCCGGGACGGTGGCAGCACCGGGGGGAGAGGGCCATGCCCGACGACGTCGAGGCTCGGACCACGGCCGGCCTGACCGCCGTGGTGGTCGCCGAGGAGGAATCGCGCCGCGAGGCCCAGGCGGCGGCCGAAGCCGGAGCCGTCCTCCCCGACGATCTGCTGCCTGGGGTCGGCGGCGAGCCGATGACCCTGCGCGAAGGCATCCGGCGGGGTGGGATCACCATGATCCTGGCGCTCCTCCTGCTCAAGACGATCGAGGTGTTCGACCAGGTCGCCCTGCAGGTCCTCGCACCCGACGTCCAGCAGTCGCTCGGAGTGTCGAAGACGACGCTTCAGGGCCTCACCTCGCTCGGCGGTGTCGTGCTCGTCGTGGCGACCCTTCCCTTCGCCTGGCTCGCCGACCGCTACGCCCGCACCCGGATCCTCGCCGCCGCGACGCTGGTGTGGTCGGGTTTCATGCTCTTCACCGCCACCGTCACCGGAGCGGTCACGATGGGCATCGCGCGCGCCGGCTCCGGTCTCGGGGCGTCGGCACCGGTGCCGATCTCGCCGTCGCTCATCGCCGACCGCTACCCCATCAAGGTGCGGGCGCGGATGTTCGCCCTCGAGAACCTCGGCCGACCGCTCGGACTGTGCGTGGGCCCGTTCTTCGTCGGCGCCGTCGCGGCCCAGGCCAGTGGCGTCGACGGCTGGCGGTGGGCCCTCGTGGCCGTCGCGATCCCGGCGGTGGCGGTCGCCGTCTTCATGTTCTTCCTCAAGGAGCCCGGCCGGGGCAGCAACGAGCAGCAAGCCGTGCTCGGCCACACCCTCGACACCGGCAAGGAGCCGCCGGCACGACTGAGCTCGGTGTCGGCCCGGCTCAAGAAGGTCAAGTCGTTCCGGTACCTCACCCTCGGCATCGGTGTGCTCGGCTTCGCGCTCGTGAGCGTGCCGGTGCGCCTCTCGTTCCTCCTCGACGAGGGGTACGGCTTCGACGCCTACAAGCGGGGCTGGATCCTCTCGCTCACCTACCTCCCGGCGCTCGTCGTGATCCCGCTCGCCGGACGGTACGGCGACCGGCTCTTCCGCCTCGACCCGCGCTGGGCCGCCCGACTGTTCGGCTGGCTGGTGCTGGCCTACGGGGTGTTCCTCACCCTCGGGACCCGCTTCTCGTCCGCCACGCTCCTCGTGGTGTTCGTCGCCATCGCCAACGCCTGCCAGCTCGCGGCCTTCACCCAGGTCGGACCGATCATCTCGGCGGTGGTGCCGTACCGGATGCGCGCCCAGGCGTTCGCCCTCATCGGCTTCTACATCTTCCTGCTCGGTGGGTTCTTCGGCGGCCTGATGGTCGCGGCGGTGGCCGAGGCCTACGGCGAACGCACCGCGATCCTGGTGGTCGTCCCCGTCGCCGCGATCCTCGGCGGCATCCTCGTGCTCCAGGGTGCGCGCTACATGAAGCGCGACATCTCGCTGGTGGTCGAGGAGCTGCTCTACGAGCAGGAGGAGCAGCGGCGCATCGAGCAGAACCCGGCCGACCTCCCCCTCCTCCAGGTGCACAACCTCGACACGTCGTACGGCCCGGTGCAGATCCTCTTCGACGTCAACCTCGAGGTGCACCGCGGCGAGGTGCTCGCCCTGCTCGGCACCAACGGTGCGGGAAAGTCGACGCTCCTCAAGACGATCTGCGGACTCGTCATCCCCGACCGGGGTGTCGTGCGCATGAACGGGCACACCATCACCCTCGTCGACCCCGAGTTGCGGGTGGCGATGGGCATGATCCAGGTACCTGGCGGCGAGGCCATCTTCCCCAATCAGACCGTCGCCGAGAACCTCGAGGTGTGGTCGTGGCTGGTCGAGGACCCGACCAAGCGCGCCGAGCGCGTCGAGGCCGCCCTCGAGGTGTTCCCGATCCTCAAGGAGAAGTACCGCTCCCGGGCGGGATCGCTGTCGGGTGGCCAGCAGCAGATGCTGGCCGTCACCAAGGCGGTCATGCTCGAGCCCGAGCTGTTGCTCATCGACGAGCTCTCCCTCGGACTCGCCCCCGTGGTCGTCCAGGAGCTGCTCGAGGTCGTCGAGGGTCTGCGGAGCACCGGCGTGACGATGGTCATCGTCGAGCAGTCGGTCAACGTGGCGCTGTCGATCGCCGACCGGGCCGTGTTCATGGAACGGGGCCGGGTGCGCTTCGAGGGTCCCGCCCAGGAGCTGCTCGAACGCGACGACCTCCTGCGGGCCGTCTTCCTCTCGGGGGAGGGGGCGTGATGATGCTGGGCATCACGATCTCGGAGCAGATCGTCTTCAACGGGCTGGTCCGCGGCATGGTGTACGCGCTCGTGGCCATCGGCCTCGTGCTCGTCTTCCGGGCATCGGGGGTCATCAACTTCGCCCAGGGTCAGTTCGGGGCACTCGGCGCCACCTTCGTGGCGATCCTGTTCGTCAACAACGGCATCTCGGTGTGGGCGACGATCCCGCTCGCCATCGTCACGGGCGCACTGCTCGCCGGGCTGACCGAGCTGTTCGTCGTGCGTCGGCTGTTCAACCAGCCCCGCCTGCTGCTGTTCGTCGCCACGATCGGCGTGGCCCAGGTCATCCTCCTCCTGCAGTTGCAGTTCCCGACCCCCGACGTCAACGAGCCGTTCCCGACCCCGGTGAGCGGCCTGTGGCGGATCACCGACACCTTCGCGATCCGCGGCGAACAGGTCGTGGTGCTGGTGGGCGTGCCGATCATCGCCTTCGTCCTGTTCTGGGCCCTCCAGAAGACCCGGTTCGGCCTGTCGGTGCGCTCCGCCGCCGACAACCCGAGCGGCGCGGCGCTGTCGGGGATCCGGATCAAGGCCGTCTCGACCCAGGTGTGGGTGATCGCCGGTGTGCTGTCGGCGATCAGCGCCGTCATCGCCGCCCCCGTCCTCGGGCAGCGCACCACCGACCTGGGCCTGGCGCTCGGCCCCGACCTGCTGCTGCGCGGCCTGGTGGCGGCACTGGTCGGAGGTCTGGTGTCGTTCCCGCTCGCCATCGTCGGCGGTCTGGCCGTCGGCGTGATCGAGGTGCTCGTGCTGTCGAACTCGACCCGGAACCCCGGAGTCGACACCCTCGTGATGTTCGTCCTGCTCGTGGTTCTCGTCCTCGTACGGGCCCGCAACCAGCGCTCCGACGAATCGTCGTGGACGCTCACGCCGCGCTCGCGGGCGGCCAAGGCCGACCTGCTCAAGCACCCGGCGGCGCGGATCTCCCGGTTCGTCGGGTACGGGGTCCTGCTCGTGGCCGGGATCCTGCTGCCGCAGTTCCTCCACGAGGTGACCCGCCTCCAGGACGCGACCACCATCCTCATCTTCATGATGGTGGCGGTTTCGGCCACGGTGCTCACGGGCTGGGCCGGTCAGCTCTCCCTCGGGCAGTTCGCGTTCGTCGCCATCGGCGCGTACATGACCGCGTACTACGGCCAGTCCATCGGCTTCCTGCCGGCGGTCGCGCTCGGCACCGCCTGGGGCATCGGCATCGCCATCGTGATCGGCATCCCGGCCCTGCGCGTCCGCGGCCTCTATCTGGCGGTCATCACCCTCGGGTTCGCGTTGGCGGTGAGCAACTTCATCCTGCTCCAGAAACGCTTCAGCTCGCCGCTCACCGGTGGGGTGCGCCTGCCACCGCCAGTCATCCACGTGCCGGTGATCGGGACGTTCGACCTCCTGTTCGACAAGGAGGCGTACTACTACTTCTGCTTCGTCGCCCTGCTCGTGGTGATCGCCATCGTCGCCCACCTGCGGCGCACCGGCATCGGTCGTTCGATGCTCGCCGTGCGCGACAACGACAACAACGCGGCGGCGTACACGGTCTCGGCGACCCGGATGAAGATCATCGCCTTCGCCGTCTCGGGCGGCGTGGCGGCGTTCGCCGGTGCATTGTTCTCGGCGAGTGGCACGGTGATGAGCCCGGTGTACTTCACGCCCGCCGACTCCATCCGGGTGCTGGCGGTGTCGGTGGTGGGCGGCCTGGCCTCGGTCACCGGCGCGATCCTCGGCACGCTGGTGATCGTCGGGATTCCCACGGTCTTCTCCAACACCCAGCAACTGCAGCTGTTCGCGAGCGGCATCGGCATGTTGATCCTGCTGCTCTACGTGCCGGGGGGCCTGATCTCGGTCGTCGACGGTGTCCGCGACAATCTCCTGACCTGGATCGCCGACCGCACCGGCTGGCAGCCCCGCAGGGGCCGCGACTCCGCCAGCGTCTCGACGTTGTCGACCCGCGACCGCAGCGGTGACGACCCGGCGCTGGTCCCCCTGCGCACCACCGACATCCGGGTCCGCTTCGGTGGGCGCTTCGCGGTCGACGGGGTCAGCATCGAGGTCCGTCCCGGCGAGGTGGTGGGTCTCATCGGCACCAACGGCGCCGGCAAGACCACGATCATGAACGCCGTCTCCGGATTCGTGAAGTCGACCGGCTCGATCGAGGTGTTCGGCAAGCGGGTCGACGGCATGGCGTCGTACCGACGGTCGCGGACCGGCATGGGGCGCGCCTTCCAGAACGCCCGTATCTTCGGCGGGCTCACCGTGCGCGAGACGATCATGGTCGCCCTCGAGGCCCGCAATCGGTCGCTGCTCGTGCCGTCGCTGCTCTCGATCCCGCCCTCGACCTTCGCCGAGCGCAAGAAGCGGTCCCAGGCCGAGGAGATCATCTCGTACCTCGGGCTCGGTCGCTACGCCGACAGCCTGGTGAGCGAGCTCTCCACCGGGACCCGACGCATCGTCGAGCTCGGATCGCTGCTGGCCCTCGACACCCGGCTGATGCTCCTCGACGAGCCCACGGCCGGCGTCGCCCAGCGCGAGACGGAGGCGTTCGGACCGCTCATCAAGGCCATTCAGCAGGACCTCGGCTCGGCGATCCTGATCATCGAGCACGACATGCCGATGGTGATGTCGATCAGCGACCGGATCTACTGCCTCGAGGCGGGCAAGGTCATCGCCGAGGGCGTGCCGGCGCTCGTCCGCGAGGACCCGGCCGTGATCGCGTCGTACCTCGGCACCGACGAGCGGGCCATCCAGCGCTCCGACGTCGCCCCCCGCGCCGACGCCTGACCCACCAGCGTTTGTTCGTCTGTCGTGCCCCTGGCACGGACAGACGAACAAACGCTGACCGGGCGGGTGGGTGTCAGCGCGCCATGCGCTCGTAGTTGCCGCGGAAGTAGAGCAGCGGACCGGCGTCGTGGGTGATGCCGAGGTCGAGGACGCGGCCCACCACGATCACGTGATCGCCGCCGTCGTGCTCGGCCGCGACCACGCAGTCGAGGTACGCCAGCGTGTCGTGGAGGACCGGTGAGCCACCCACCCCCACGTGCCACTCGGTGCCGCCGAACCGGTCGGCGCCCGGCGTGGCGAACAGGCGGCTGATCTCCTCCTGGTGCTCGCCCAGGATGTTGACCGCGAACCGGCCGGCGGCCTGGATGCGGGGCCAGGTGCTCGAGGTGCGGGCGACGCAGAACAGCACGAGCGGCGGGTCGAGCGACACCGACGTGAACGAGTTGGCGGCCAGCCCGACCGGCTCGCCGTCGGCCACCGCCGTGACGATCGTGATGCCGGTCGCGAACTGCCCGAGCGCCCGCCGGAACTCGTCGGTGTCGGCGACCAGCACGCGCTCGTCTGTGGGTGTGGGCTCCTGGCTCATCGTGACCTCACGATCCGGGGGCCAGCTCGAGGCGCTGGCCCTGGTGTGCCGCGATGATCTCCGGGCCGTTGCGCTTCGCCGAGAGGTCGCGGGCGTGCTCGAGCATGGCGTCGAGGTCGTCGTCGCCGTGGTTCGGACAGTGGTGGAACAGCGCCAGGCACTTGGCGCCCGCCTCGGCGGCCACGTGCACGGCGTAGTCGATCGACGAGTGTCCGAAGTGGGGCCGGGCGTCCTGCTCGGCCTGGGTGTACTGGGCGTCGTGGATCAGCAGGTCGGCGCCGTCGCACAGCTCGATGACGTCGTCGGGGACGAAGTCGTCGGGGTCGGTCGGCACGCAGCCCGGGCCGTGGTCGGCGATGTAGGTGACCGACACACCGGCGGCGTCGACGCGGAACCCGAGCGCGGGGTCGGTGTGGCGCACCCACCGTGACAGGACCCGGGCGTCACCGATCTCGAACCGCTCCGAGCCCACGTCGGCGAAGGCGAACCCGGCCCCGAACTCGTCGGGGGTGATCGGGAAGTAGGGCGGCTGCATCATCCCGGTGAAGGCGTCGCGCAGCGAGCGCCCGGGCTGCTGCGGCCCGTGGACGGTCATGCGGGTGTCGGGGAGGAATGCCGGGGTGAAGAACGGCAGCCCCAGCACGTGGTCCCAGTGGAGGTGGGTGAGCAGGACGTCGATCTCGACCGGGCCCACCCCGGACGCGACGCTCTTCATCAGCACGTCGCCGAGGTCGCGGATCCCCGAGCCGAGGTCGAAGGCGATCGGCGCCCGGCCGGGGAGCTCGAGCAGCACCGCCGAGGTGTTGCCACCGTACCGGTGGTAGCGCGGCCCCGAGCACGGGACCGACCCCCGCACCCCGTAGAAGGTGACGGCGGGCTGCACCGGGACCGACGACGGAGCCACCCGCCTACTCCGGCGAGGTGTACGGACGCTGGCGCGGCGTGGCGTGGTCGCTCTTGAGCACCATGACCCGACGACGGAAGTAGCAGACCTCCTCGCCGCGCTGGTTGAACCCGCGCGTCTCGACCGTGACGATCCCGCGGTCGGGCTTGCTGCCCGACTCCTTCTTGTCGAGGACCTTGGTCTCGGCGTAGATGGTGTCGCCGTGGAAGGTCGGGCGCTGGTGCTTGAGCTCCTCGACCTCGAGGTTGGCGATCGCCGCACCGCTCACGTCGGGCACGCTCATGCCGAGCACCACCGAGTAGACGAGGTTGCCGACCACGACGTTCTTGCCGAACTGGGTCTGGGTCTCGGCGAACCAGGCGTCCGTGTGGAGCGGGTGGTGGTTCATCGTGATCATGCAGAAGAGGTGGTCGTCGTACTCGGTGATGGTCTTGCCGGGCCAGTGCTTGTAGACGTCGCCGATGGCGAAGTCCTCGTAGTACCGGCCGAAGGGACGCTCGTGAACGGTCATGGCCGCGCAGCCTATTGCCCGGCCCCGGTACGGTGGGGAGCCGGATGATGGGCCAACACCAGATTCTCCAGAGCTTCCGCCGCGACGCAGGCGCCACCAAGGGGCGGCGGATCGAACGCGCCGTGCTCCGACGGGTCCTCGGCCTGTGCCGCCCCTACCGGCGCCTGATCATCGGGTTCGTGGTCACGGTGGTCCTGGGGTCGATCGTCGGGGCCATCCCGCCGCTCCTGCTCCGGGCCCTGCTCGACTCCGCCGTCCAGGACCAGGACGAGAAGATGGTGCTGTTCCTCGCCCTGGGGGCGGTCGGTCTGGCCATCCTCTCCGCCGGCCTCTCGCTGGTCCAGCGCTGGGCGTCGGCCCGCATCGGCGAGGGGCTCATCTACGACCTCCGGGTGGCCCTCTTCGACCACGTCGAGCGCCTGCCCCTGTCGTTCTTCACCCGCACCCAGACCGGTGCGCTCATGTCGCGCATGAACAACGACGTCATCGGCGCCCAGCAGGCGGTGACCAACACCCTCGGCACCGTCGTGGCCAACGTCATCATGCTGGCCGTCACCCTCGGCTTCATGCTGGCGCTCGAGTGGCGCCTCACGATCCTGACCCTCGTGGTCCTGCCGTTCTTCGTCCTCCCCGCCCGGCGTCTCGGCCGCCGCCTCGTCGACACCACCCGGGAGTCGATGCAGCTCAACGCCTCGATGAACAACACCATCGTCGAACGGTTCAACGTCGCCGGGGCGCTGGTGGTGAAGCTGTTCGGCAACCCCGACACCGAGACCGCCGGGTTCGCCTCCCGGGCCGCGCGCGTCCGCGACATCGGGATCCTGACCGCCATGTACTCACGGGTGCTGTTCGTGGCGCTCGGGTTCGTCACGGCGGTCGGGACCGCGATCGTCTACTACCTGGGCGGCCACCTCGTCATCAGCGGTGCGATCTCCATCGGCACCGTCGCCGCGTTCGTGGTGTACGTCGGGCAGATCTACCAGCCGCTCACCCAGCTCACGAACGCCCGGGTCGACGTCATGACCGCCGTCGTGTCGTTCGAGCGGGTCTTCGAGGTGCTCGACTTCCCTCCGCTGATCACCGAGGAGCCCGGCGCCGACTCACTGCACGAGCCCGTCGGCGCGGTCACGTTCGACCACGTCTGGTTCCGTCACCCGAGCGCCGCCGAGGCCTCGCTCCCGTCGCTCGAGGAAGGGGTCGTGGTCCCCGACGACGGTCCGGGCGAGTGGATCCTCCACGACGTGTCGTTCACCGTCGCGCCGGGCGAGTTCGTGGCGCTGGTCGGGCCGTCGGGGGCGGGCAAGACCACCACCGCCATGCTCGTGCCGCGCATCCACGACGTGGTCGAGGGCCGGGTGTGCATCGACGGCCACGACGTCCGCGACCTCACCCTCGCGTCCGTGCGGGGTGCGGTCGGGATGGTCATGCAGGACCCGCACCTGTTCCACGAGACGATCCGCGCCAACCTGTTGTTCGCGAACCCGTCGGCGACCGAGGCCGAACTGGTCGACGCCTGCCGGCGTGCCCGCATCCACGACCTGATCGTCGGCCTCCCCGACGGCTACGACACCCTGGTCGGCGAGCGGGGGTACCGGATGTCGGGCGGGGAGAAGCAGCGCCTGGCCATCGCCCGGATGCTCCTGAAGGACCCGGCGGTCGTCATCCTCGACGAGGCCACCTCCCACCTCGACGCCGAGTCCGAGCTGGCGATCCAGCGGGCCCTGGCCGAGGCGCTCGAGGGCCGCACGGCCATCGTGATCGCCCACCGGCTCTCCACGATCGTGGCGGCCGACCGCATCATCGTCCTCGACGGTGGCAGGATCGCGGAGGAGGGCCGGCACGACGAGCTCCTCGCGGCAGGCGGCCTCTACGCCGACCTGTACCGCACCCAGCTCCACCAGGCGCCCGAGACCGTCTGAGCGTCGTCCTCCCGCTCGGCCCCCGACCCCTTCCTCCCCATGACCCGTCGCCGAACCCTCCGCACGCGCTCCGACCACCGTGCGCACGCGCGCTTCCGCGACCGGCACCCGCGTCTGTGGCCGCCACCCCTGGCGGTGGTGGTCGCCGGGGTGGTCGCGTTCGCCCTCGTCGTCGGCGGTCTGGTCGTGCTGCTCACGGGCACCGATGACCGCACCGTCGCCACCCCACCCCGTCGGCCCGCTCCGACCACCACGACCCGGCCCTCGACCTCGACCACGGTCGGGCGCCCGTGCCGGTCACCCCTGACCCCCGACGCTCCCCTGCGCCTGTGGATCGCCGGGGACTCACTCGCCTGGTCGGTCGGCACCGGCCTCGGCAAGGTCGCCGCCGCCACCGGCGTGGTCGCCCCGGTGTACGAGTCGCACGTGTCGAGCGGGCTCACCAGCCCCGGGTTCTTCGACTGGCCCAAGCGGCTCGACCAGGAGCTCACCCGCCTCGACCCCGAGGTCGTCGTGATCGTGCTCGGCACCAACGACTGGAGCTCGCCCGGCGTCGGCGCGCCCGGGTCCACCGGCTCGACCCCGGTCACCGTCACCGACGCCTGGCGGCGGCAGTACACCGCCCT
>JAFMJM010000251.1 GCA_017853455.1 Acidimicrobiia bacterium
CACGCCCTCGACCGGGTCGACCTGGTCATCCCGCCCCGGACGGTGGTGGCCGTCACGGGTCCGTCCGGGGCCGGCAAGTCGACCCTCGCCAACGTCATCGGCGGCCTCGACCGACCGGACAGGGCACGGTGCGGGTCGGACCCCACGTGCTCGAGCGCACGAGCGACCGCGAGCTCTCCAAGTTCCGCAACACCGCGATCGGGTTCGTGTTCCAGTCGTTCAACCTCCAGCCGCACCTCACCGCCGTCGAGAACGTCGCCATGCCCCTCGCCTTCTCCGGCGTGTCGCGCTCCAAGCGCCGCGCACGCGCGGCCAGCGTCCTGTCCGACGTCGGGCTCGGCGACCGGACGAAGCACCTGCCCGGTCAGCTCTCGGGCGGGCAGCGCCAGCGCGTCGCGATCGCCCGGGCGCTCGTCAACCAGCCGGAGTTGATCATCGCCGACGAGCCGACCGGCAATCTCGACTCGCAGCGCGGCGCCGAGATCCTCGACCTCCTCGTGGGCGCCGTGCGTGAACGCGGCGCGACGTTGATGATCATCACGCACGACCCCGACGTCGCCCGCCGGGCCGACGGCGTGCTCCACGTGCGCGACGGCGCGGTGACGGGAGGCGCACGATGAAGTTCGGCGACACCTTCCGGACGGCCCTGACCAACCTGCGGCGCCAGAAGCTGCGCACCGCCCTCACCGTGTTCGCCGTCTTCATCGGTGCGCTCTCGGTGACGGTGATGCTCACGCTCGTCACCTCCGCCCAGGACTTCGCGACCTCCCAGGCGACGAGCAACGGCCAGGACCGCCAGATCGCGGTGACCTCGCAGCCCGACGTGAAGTTCCGCGAGGCCCTCATGGGCAACGGCGCGAACCAGGGTGAGTCGTCGGCGTTCGTCATCTCCGACCAGGTCGCCACCGACGTCGCGGCGATCCCGGGGGTCGACGGCGTGGTGCGGCTCCTGTTCCCGCAGGTGTTCGACCACGTGACCGTCGGGGGTCAGGAGCACCGCCTCGAGGGCGGAGTCGTGGTGTACGAGCCGTCCGACCTCGTGGGACACACGATGCTGGCGGGCCGGTGGGTCGACGCAGCGGGTGGTGACGGTCGTGCCATCGCCATCTCGTCGAGCCAGGCCAAGTCGTGGGGATTCTCCGACCCCGCCACCGCCGTCGGGAAGACGGTCGACCTCGTGACCCGCGACTGGTACCAGGGGACCGGATCGCCCGAGCCGCCGCCGGGTGACGGCGGCGGGCAGTCGGGACCGACCACGTTCACCGCAAAGATCGTCGGGGTCACCGACCAGTCCGACGACAACGTGATCAACCCGTCGTGGACGTGGGCGAAGGAGCTCTCCACGCAGCGGGAGTGGAACCGAACGAACAACGGCCCGTCGACCAGCACGATCGTGTCGACCATCCCCACCCAGGGGTACGGCGCACTGATCGCCGTGACCGGCTCCACCGACGAGGTCGACCGCATCGCCCGCGACGTCCGGAGCCTCGGGGCGGGAACCGCCGTCGCCAAGGACGAGATCGACGACCAGAAGAAGGCGTTCCAGATCATCGGGTTCGTGCTCGGTGGCATCGGGGCGATCGCGCTGCTGGTGGCGGCCATCGGCGTCGTCAACACCATGGTCATGTCGATCCTCGAGCGGACCCGTGAGATCGGGGTCATGCGGGCCGTGGGGGCGTCGCGTTCGACCGTCCGGCGGCTCTTCACCCTCGAGGCGGCGCTCCTCGGGTTCCTCGGCGGGGTGGTCGGGGTGGTCATCGCCTACGGAGTCGCAGCCCTCGCCAACCCGTTGGTCAACGACCAGCTCTCGAAGAGCGGGTTGACGAGCCGCGACATCATCTCGGTGCCCCCGTTCCTCGGGATCGCGGTCATCGTGGTCACCACGATCATCGGGATCCTCGCCGGGCTCTACCCGGCGGCCCGGGCCGCCCGGATGGACCCCGTGGCGGCACTCCGGGCCGAGTGACGTTCGGTCGGTAGCCTGCGGCCATACGCCGCCGAACCTTCGTCGTCACCCTCGTCGCGGTCGCGGCCGTCGTGGGGCTGACCGTTCCCGCCGGTGCCGCGACGGCGCCACGGGCGACCCCCGCCCCCTGGACCCCGAAGGCGGCCGCGAAGTGCCCGGCCGGGATCTCGCTGGCCTTCCTCGGTCCGACGACCGGTCCCGACGCCGCCCTCTCGCTCACCGAGGAGCAGGGGTTCAACCTCGCGGTGCGCGAGTTCAACGCCCGCAACGGTGCCCGCTGCACGGTGACACCCGTGACGATCAACTCCGCCGGTGACGCCGCCACGGCCGCCCGCCGGATCGCCGACGACGCCGACGTGGTCGGCGTGGTGGGCCCGCCCTACTCCGGCGAGTCCCTGGTGGCGATCCCCGTCCTCGACCAGGCGGGCGTTCCGGTGATGGCCGGAGGCACGGCGCCCGCCATCACGGCATCGGGTTGGAAGGTCGTGCATCGGTTCCTCGGCAACGACGCGCTGCAGGGCGCTGCGGGTGCCCGCTACCTGGGCGAGCGGCTCGCCGCCCCCAAGGTCGCGGTCTTCGACGACGGCAGCGCCTACGGCACCGCGGTCGCCGAGATCGCCCGCGCCACGCTCGGGCCCCGCGTCACGGTCTCCGGGACGGTCGCCGACCCGGCGGCGGTGCCGGCGGCCGTGCAGCGCCTCGCGGGGTTCACCTCCGCCGACGCCGTCTACTACGCCGGGTACAACCAGGTCGGTGTCCCCCTGGTCACCCAGATCCGCGCGGCCGGGATCGACTCCACCTTCCTCGCCGGTGACGGCGTGAAGGATCCCACCTGGCTGGCCACCCCGGCGGCCGATGGCACGCTCATGACCTGCCTGTGCCGTCCGGTGTCCGACATGGCCAAGGGTGCGGCGTTCACCCGCCGGTTCACCAAGGCCTACCCCGGTGCCGACCCCGACGCCGGGTACGCCCCGGCGGCCTACGACGCCACCAACGTCCTGCTCGACGCCATCGCCCACGGGAAGACCACCCGGGCGGCGGTCGAGTCGTTCGTCGGGTCGGAGAAGTGGCGCGGCGTGGCGCGCGTCTACCAGTGGGACCCCAACGGCGACCTCTCCGACGGTGTCGTCTACCTCAACGAGGTCGACGACGGGGAGTTCGTCGCCAAGCGGCCGTTGTCGTAGACCCGTCCGGCGTCAGACGCCGGTCAGCGTCAGGCCGAGCTCGACCATGAGCGGCGTCGCCCCGATCGATCCGGCCCGACTGCCGGCGTAGGTGCCCGAACCGCCGGTGACCGCGGCGTACCGACCCGAGCCGCCGACCACGCCGATCGTGGCGGCGAAGGCCGCCCCGCCGTCGGCCGTCGGGATCGTCGCCCCGGCCATGGTCCCCCCGACGGTGGAGCCGTCGGGCCAGGTGAGGGTGATCATCCCCGTCCAGGGCCCGCGGCCGTTCGTGTAGTCGACCTGCACGGTCAGGTCGACCCGGACCGGGTCGCCGCCGACCGTGGTGGTGCCGTGCTCGACCACCGTGCCGTACGAGCGGTCGCCGCCCGGGCCGGCGGTGGTCAGGGACTTGGTGTCGACCACCAGCTCGAAGGTCCCGGTGGTGACGGCGGTGCCCGTGGCACCCGCCCCGACCGGGGTGCTCAGCCCGGCGGTGGCCTCGATCAGGGCGGTGGTCTCGGTGACGACCGGCGTCTTCGTGGCGTTGCGACCACGGTGGACCATGCCCGGGTACTCGGTCACGACGTCGCCGGGCCGCAGCTTCAGGGTCTTGGGCCCGGTGTAGGAGTCACGGGTGCCGTCGGCCCGATCGACGGCGGCCACCCCGCTGACCACCTCGTAGGTGAGCGTCCCCTCGATCACGCGGGCCA
>JAFMJM010000252.1 GCA_017853455.1 Acidimicrobiia bacterium
CGCCGGGCCCGTGGCAAGAGGCCTTCCAATTCGAGGGCGAAGAGCACGAGTTCCGCACTCTCCAATCGCCTTACTATGCCTTCGCGAAGCGCCTGAAGGACGCCGACGGATTCAAGCAGTACACCTTCACGGTCAAGACGGGCTGACCTCTCACAGGGTCGACCCTCTTCGGCGGAGGCATTCCGTCGTAGAGTCGACACCGTCTTGACGTCGAGTGTCGGCGGTCTTGACGGCCAGCCTTGGAGTAATGGCATTGCTCGAAGTCCTGCTCCACCACGAGAAGATTGACACCTCGATCACCGGGGCGGTCGCGTACCGGATCCGCTACGCGTCGCACGATCTGAACGGTCGGCCCACCGAGTCCACCGGGCTCGTGATCGCTCCCGACGCACCGGGTGAGAATCGGCGGGTGATGTCGTGGGCGCACGGCACCACCGGGATCGGCGACGCGGCGTGCCCGTCGGCCCAGCCCGATCCCGCCCGTGAGCTCACGCTCTACTTCTCACCGGGGAGCACCACGGAGATCGACTACGGCGTTCCCGGCCTGCAGCGCTCCATCGACGACGGGTGGGTGGTCGTCGCCACCGACTACCAGGGCCTCGGCACCCCCGGGATCCACCAGTACACGGTCAACCGCACGAACGCGATCGACGCCGTCACCATCGTGCGCGCAGCACGGGAGCTCCCCGTGGGGGCGGGCACGAGGTTCGGTGTCATCGGGTGGTCGCAGGGTGGCGGCACGGCCGCGGCGACGGTCGAGCTCGACCCGGCCGACTACGGCGACTGCGAGATCGTCGGCACGGCCTGCATGTCGCCCGGCGTTCCGATCATCGGTCTGAAGCAGCCCGGACTGGGCTCGGCGGTCAGCGGTGGTGGCACCATCCCCCCCGACGGGCACCTGTTCATGATCCTCGCCGGCACCGCAGCGGCCTTTCCCGACACGCTCTCGCTCGACGACGTCTTCACGCCGGTCGGCAAGCAGGTGTTCGACGCCGGCTGGAACGTGCAGGGGGTCCACCACCTGACGGACTCCCTGATCCGTGCGTTCAGGCACGAAGGCCCCGTCATGGCCGTCGATCCGGCGAAGCTGCCGGCGTGGATCGAGGCCTTCACCCAGGGGTCGGCGACCTCTCGCATCCCGGTCGCCCCGGTCCTGGTGCTGCGCGACGCCCAGGTCGACGACGGCCCGTGCCCCACGTCGTGGCAGCTCGGCTACGTCGAGGCGGTGAAGGCGCTCGGCGGTGACATCACCGAGACCGTCTACCCCGACGACGACCACTTCTCGCTGCCCCAGAGCTCGATCGACCACGCCCGGGAGTGGCTGGCGTCGAAGTTCTGAGCGGCTCGGGCGCGCCGCCACGGCACGTCCCGGTGGGCGGATCCCGGCTCACCTTCGTCGACGAGGGGTGGGCCCGACCGGTGCTACCGTCCGCCGCCGATGGCCATCGTCGGTGGCCGGCCGGGACCATCGGGACGCCACCGTGACGACACCCTCCCAGTTGACCCCGCTCGGGGAGTGGCATCAGCCCGGCGGCGCCGTCACCACGTGGGTCCCGACCGCGGCCACCCTCGGGGCGGTCCGGGGCGCCCGTCCCAGCCCCGTTCCCCCGAGCCACCAGCAGCGACAGCACATCCGCGCCTTCGAGCGGTTCCGGGCGGAAGGCCTCGCGATGTCGCGGATCGTCGTCGTGGCCTGGTCCGAGCCGGGGCGGTGCGATCTCGAGGCCATGACGGGTGCGATCGCCGCCCACCTGCAGCGCCACGACACCTACGCGAGCGTCTTCGAGATCGGCGCCGACGGTGAGATCGTCCGCTCGGTGGTGGAGGACGCGACCGAGATCGTCTTCGAGCCGGAGACACGCGGTGAGATGTCGTGGGAGGACTTCCGAGCATCACTGCTCGACACGCCGGGTCCGCTCGACTGGGACTGCATGCGGTTCCACGTGGTCCAGTACCCGACGCACTTCACCGTGTGCGCCGGCATCGACCACGTGCGGTGTGACGGTGCGCTGATCGCGCCCGTGTTCGACGACCTCCACTTCGGATACCGCGCTCGTGTGGGTCTGGAGTCACCGATGCTGCGCCCACCGAGCGTGAGCCACGTGACGTCGTGCGAGCGCCAGGCCGCGCTCACGGAATCGCTGACGACGACGTCCGACGAGGTCGTCCGGTGGACTGAGTTCCTCGACGGTGCCGCCCCATCGCCGTTCGGGACGGTCCCCGACGCCACGCCGTGCGTCCTGACCAGCTGGCCTCTCGTCGACGCCGGGACGATGGACGCCTTCGAGCGGGTGTGCACCGGCGCGGGCAGCCGGCTCGTCGGTGGTGTCCTGGCCGTCGTCGCCCGGGTGTGGGAGGAGGTCGTCGGCTCGCCGTCACTCCGGGCGATCGTGCCGGTGACGGCGCCGGAGGACCTGGGAGGGCTCGGATGGTTCACGGGGGTGGTCCCGGTGGTCATCCCGCCAGCCGACCTGGCGACCGGGCCGGCGATCGCGCACGCGCAGGCCGCGTTCGAGGCGGCGCGCCACCTGAGCCGCATCCCACCGGAGGCGGTCCGGGACCTCGTGGGCGTCGGTGGTGCCCCGAACTCCGCCGACTGGACGACGCCGTTGGTGTCGCTGATGGACTTCACGCGGCCGGGAGTGGCGACCGGAGCCGTTGCCACCTGGCAGAAGCACGATGGCCGCCTCCTGCTCAACGAGGGGGCGGCGAAGCAGGTGGGCCTGTGGTTCTCGCGGCACGCCGACGGGTTGGCGTTGACGACCGCGTTCCCCGACACCGCCGATGCGCACGGAGTGATGGACCGACTGGTGGAGCGGATCGGGGCGGGGTTCCGTTCGGTCGCCGAGTCGGCTCCACGATGACGCGGCGCGGGTCCGGCCGGCCGGGTGACGTCCCCGGTCCGCTCGTGAGCCACGTCGACCAGCTGCTGCTCCTGACCCGGTCGGCGGGCCAGGACGCCATCATCCAGGGCTTGTGGCGGTTCGACCACCCGCTCGAGCCGGCAACGGTGCAGGCGGTCCACGATGCGCTCGGGCGCGGGACGTTCGCCCGGCTGATGGAGCGATCGGCGGTGCCGTTCGGGCGACCCAGGTGGGTGGCGGCTCCGTGGCCACCCGGCCCCGACGTCGCCCCGGAACCCCGCTCGCCGGACGACCTGTGGGACTGGGCCGACGCGCAGGTCGACCTTCCGCTCGACCCGGAGCGGGGCCCCGGATGGCGGATGGGCGTGCTGCCCCTCACCGACGGGACCACCGTCGTGAGCGTGACCGTGTCGCACTGCATCGTCGACGGCCTGGGCTTCCGCGACGCCTTGGTCCGGGCGGGCTCGGGCGAGGCGTTCCCGGCCCTTCCGTTGCCGACGCCGGGCGAGCACCGGGCGGCGACCTTCCGCGCGGATCTCCGCCAGACGCTGCGCGACGTCCCCGCCGTGGCACGAGCGCTCGGACACGCCGGCCGATCGTTCCGGCCCCGCCGACCGAGTGGGCGATCCAGCGTGGGCGGGGCCGACCGCGGGGACGACCTCGTGAGGATGTCCACGGTCGTGGCGATGGTCCCCTCCGACGCCTGGAACGCACGTGCGACGGCGCTCGGAGGAACGGATCGATCCCTCCTGGTGGCCGTCGGGGCCCGGCTCGGTGACCGGCTCGGGCGAGCCCGTCGTGGCGTGGCGACCCTCCTGGTGCCGGTGAGCGACTTCGACGACGATCGGGAGGTGACGGCCAATCCCGTCGCGCTCGCCCGCCTGGTGATCGCGGTGACCGAGGCCCACGACCTGCCCCGGGTCCGGTCGGCGACCGGCGATGCGATCA
>JAFMJM010000253.1 GCA_017853455.1 Acidimicrobiia bacterium
CCACCACCCGGTCGCTGGCCGTGGTCGCCACCGGCGAGACCGTGGTGCGCGACGCGTTCGTCCCCGGTGCCATCCTCACCCGCACCGCGGCCAGCCACCTGCGCGTCGGCACGTTCCAGTACGCCGCAGCGCTCGGCGAGCCCGACACCCTCCGGGCCCTGACCGCGTACGCGATCGAGCGCCACCACCCGGCCGCGGCCGGTGCTCCGGTACCCGCGCTGGCGCTCCTCGAGGCCGCGACCGGAGCCCAGGCGCGGCTGGTGGCGGCCTGGATGCTGATCGGGTTCGTCCACGGGGTGATGAACACCGACAACATGACGATCTCCGGCGAGACCATCGACTACGGCCCGTGCGCCTTCCTCGACGTCTGGGATCCGGCGGCGGTGTTCTCCAGCATCGACTCCGGTGGTCGCTACGCGTTCGGCAACCAGCCCGGTATCGCGCTGTGGAACCTGGCCCGCCTCGCCGAGACGCTGCTACCCCTGATCGACGCCGACACGGAGCGGGCGGTCACCCGGGCCACCGAGGTGCTGCACGGGTTCGAACCGGTCTTCGAGACCGCGTGGCGCTCCGGGATGACGGCGAAGCTCGGTCTCGATCCGGGCGCCCCCGACGTCACCGCCCTCACCGACGGCGTGACCGACCTGCTGCGCGACCAGCAGGTCGACGGCACCTCCTTCTTCCGCGCCCTCGCCGACGCCGCGCGCGGCGACGATGCTCCCCTGCTCGCGCTGGTGGCCGACCCCCGCGCCGCCGACGACTGGATCACCCGGTGGCGCCGAGCGCTCGCCCCCGGCGATCCCGTCGCGGTCGCCGCAGCCATGGACCGGGTCAACCCCCGGGTGATCCCGCGCAACCACCTGGTGGAGGAGGCGCTGGCCGCCGCGACCGCCGGCGACCTGGCTCCGCTCGACGCCCTCCTCGACGCCGTCCGGCGCCCGTTCGACCTCGACGTCGACGAGCGCTTCACGCAACCCGCACCGAGTGGGTTCGGCCCCTACCGCACCTTCTGCGGGACCTGAGCCGCGCCGGGAAGGCGCTCAGCTCGGCAGGAGGCAGGTGCTGCCGCCGTCGATCGGGATCACCGCACCGGTGATGAACCCCGCCCGGTCGGAGGCGAGGAACGACGCCAGCTCGGCGACCTCCTCGGGCCGACCGCCCCGGCGCAGGCACGACCCCTTCACCAGCGCCGGGAAGCGCTCGGCCGCACCCGGACCTCCCGACATCTCGGTCTCGATGAAGCCGGGGCAGATGGCGTTGGCCCGGATGCCCTGCTGGCCGTACTCCACCGCGGCGGCCTTGGTGAACGAGATCACGCCGGCCTTGGTGGCCGAGTAGACGCTGGTCGGCAGACGCGAGCCGTTCACCCCGCCGATCGACGACCAGTTGATGATCACGCCGCCACCCGTCGGCAGCATCGTGCGGACGCCGTGCTTGGTGCCGAGCATCACACCGGTGAGGTTCACCGCCAGCACCCGCTCGTACTCGGCCATCGTGATGTCGGCGAGCGGCTCCGCTCCGGCGACGCCGGCGACGTTGAGCACGGCGTCGACCCGACCGAAGGCGTCGACGGCCGCCGCGAACATCGCGACCACCGACGCCTCGTCGGTGATGTCGACCGAGTGCGCCACGCAGGCGGCGCCGAGTGCCGCGGCGGTCGCTTCCTGCTGGCCGCTCACGTCGGCGGCCAGGACCCGGGCGCCTTCACGCACGAACACCGTCGCGGCAGCCCGGGCCATGCCCGACCCCGCACCGGTGATGACCGCCACCTTGCCGTCGAGTTCTCCCACGATCTCCTCCTCCTCCGCACGCCAGTCGGACCGGTCAGCCCGGTCGGACCAGCCGGAGACTACGACGACGGCATCCAGCCGTCGAACGCCCCGGTGAGCCCGGTGGGTTCGTGCGGGCCGATCGCGAGCTGTTCGAGCACCCCCACGCCGGTGCGCTCCCCCATCCGCACCCGGCACAAGGTCTGGACGTGGACGCTGCTGGGGTCACCCGGATCGACCGCGTCGGGGTCGATGGCCTCGGTGGCGACAGCGAGCGGCCCGTGGTTGGTGCCGTGACCCCACGTGGGGTGCAGATAGCCGATACCGCGCATCCGGAACGTGAGCAGTCGCTCGAACTCGATCGTGTCGCGGTCGCCACCGTCGCGACCACGCAGGTGGAGCGCGGCCCGGGCGATCTCCCGCCGACCGGGCATCCATTCGAGGTCGTACTCCGTCCGGCCGAGGTGCTCGGTCTCGGCCGGGTCGGGGAGGACCGGCACCACCAGGGCCTGCTCGAGCCATCGATCACCGTCGGCGTGCTCCATCAGGGCCAGGTGGGTGCAGCAGTCGTCGAAGTGCAACGGCGCCCACAGCCAGAACACGCCTCCCGGGGTGTGACCGAAATTGGTCGCGACCTGCTGACCGACCCCGCGCACGCCCCATGAGCGGTCACGGGTGGCGAAGGTGCGGGAGGGGTCGAGGTCGAGCGTCGCTCCGCTCGGCAGGGTGATCCGACCCTCCCAGGTCCCCCACTGGGTCAGTCGCGTGTAGTCCATGATCATCACGTTGTTGCGCACGATCTGCTGACGCGGCTCCTCGATCGGCCGCGTCCGGGCCCGGAACGTCACGTCGGCGGTGATCCCCGAGTCGTGGTCGTCGACCACGTAGCGCAGGGTCCGCAGGGGCTCGATGATCTCGATCCGGAGCGGGCCGACCCGCGTCGCCCGGTCGACGGGCATCTCCCCCGAGGCGAACACCGAGTGCTCCACGCCGGCGTGCACCACCGAGAACGCCGCGTCGATCACCCCGCGGTTCGGATAGTGCCCCATGGCGGCACCCAGGAAGAACGCTCCGTCCCGGTCGTAGCCGTTGAACCAGTAGCGGTCGTAGTGGTTCGGGTCGGCGGAGACCGTCTGGGCGATCGGGGCCGAGGTCTGGTGGATCGGATAGTCGTCGAACGGCGTCAGCATGGACGCGTGCCTAGCACGCCGTCAGACGTCGGCGTCGGCGTACCCGGCCAGCAGCGCACGCTCCTCGGCGTGACCGGGCAGGCAGCACACGACCAGGAGGATGCCCCCGAGCGCGGCGACGATCGCCGCCAGGAACGCCCAGTCGGACCCGGCCAGGAAGCTCTGCCGGGCCGCAGCGACGATCTGGTCCTGGAAGGCCGGGGTGGCCTTCGCCAGGGTCGCTGCGCTCGAGTACGACTGGAGCAGGGCGGAGCGGGTCTGGTCGGTCACCCGGGACGCCTGCGGCGACGACGAGACGAGCGACGTGAAGGTGGAGGCGTACCCGGCGGTCAGCAGCGCCCCGAGGATCGCCTGCATGACCGAGCCGCCGAGGTCGCGCTGCAGGTCGGAGGTCCCCGACGCCATCCCGACCCGGCGGACCGGCACCGACGCCGTCAGGGACTGCGACGCGGGGGTGAGCGCCGTGCCCGCACCCAGGCCGATCAGGAGGTACGCAACACCGACCCACACGCCCGAGGCTCCCTCGCGCCACGTGACGAGCATCACGACGAAGGCCGGGACGATGAAGGCGAAGCCGATGAGCATCGTGATCCGGGATCCGACCGACACGACGAGGCGCGCCGACACCGGCGCGACGATCATCAGGCCGAGCGCGGCCGGCAGGACCGCGAGCCCGGCGCGGAAGGTCGAGTAGTCGAGGACGTTCTGCAGGAACTGCTGACCGATGAACATCGCTCCGGAGAGGGACCCGAACACGATCATCCCCGACACCGCCGGGACCCAGAACATCCGCCGTGCCGCGACGTGGAGGTCGTAGAGCGGGTTC
>JAFMJM010000254.1 GCA_017853455.1 Acidimicrobiia bacterium
CCGCCGATCCCGCCGCCCCGTGGCTGGTGAGCGTGCAGTGGCACCCCGAGGACACCGCGGCCGACGACGATCCCGCCGGTCGGGCCAATGCCGCGCTCTTCTCCGCCTTCGTGGCAGAGGCGGCCGGGTACCGGCGGCGTCAGTCGGAGTAGGTCGCCCGCAGCTCGTGCTTGAGGACCTTGCCCGCCGGGTTGCGGGGCAGGGCGTCGACGAGCTCGAGCTGCTCGGGGATCTTCTGGATCATCAGCCCGGCGCCCTTGCAGAACTCGAAGATCTCGGGCAGCGTCGGCGGATCGGCCGGGTCGGCCGGCGCGACCACCGCACAGCAGCGCTCTCCGAGCTTCGGGTCGGGGACGCCGATCACGGCGGCGTCGGCGATCTTCGGATGGGTGAAGAGCAGGTCCTCGACCTCCTTGGCCGAGATGTTCTCACCCTTGCGGATGATGACGTCCTTCAGGCGTCCGGTGATGACGAGTCCGCCGAGCGGCGAGAGGCGCCCGAGGTCTCCCGTGCGGAACCAGCCGTCGTCGTCGAAGGCCTTCGCGTCGAGCGACGCGTCGACGTAGCCGCGGAACATCTGCCGACCCTTCGTGCGGATCTCGCCCTCCTCACCCGGACCGGCGACGCGGTCGTCGAGGGTGACGATCTTCAGCGTCACGTCGGGGCCGGGCACCCCTTCGGTCTCGGCGAGCTCGTCGGCCGGTGCGTCGAGCTGCGCGAAGGTCGCGATCGGGAACTCGGTGAGCCCGTACCCGGCGAGGATGCCGACACCGCCGCACTCGGCGGCGAGGTCGAAGTGCAGCTGCGGCGGCTTGGGGGCCGCACCCCCCGGGAAGGCGCGCACCGAGGGGAACAGGCGCTCGCCGGCCGGGAGCGCGCGCTGTGCGTCGAGGTAGGCCATGTGGAAGGGCGTGCTCGAGCCGGGGAGCGTGACACCGTGGCGGCGCATGATCGGGATCGACACCGCCGGCACGAACGCCTCGAGCAGCACCAGGCGGCAGCCCGACATGAAGGTCGAGAAGGTCCAGGTCTGTCCGCCGATGTGGGTGAACGGGAACGCCATGGCGAAGCAGTCGCGGTCGTCGAGCCGCAGGCCACCCACCATGGCGTCGGCCGAGGCGCGCACCGACGGATCGGTGTGCATGGCGCCCTTGGGCTCGGCGGTGGTGCCGGAGGTGTAGAAGATCCAGCGCACCGGGGCCGACGCGTTGCTCGTCACCGGGGTGAACGGCGCCAACGTCGCGGGGTCACCCTCGGGGAGCCACGTGTCGCACACCAGCACCTCGAGCCCGGGCTGCTCGGCGGCCACGGCCCGGCACATCCCCTCGTAGTCGAAGCCCCGCCACTCCGACGGGCAGATGAGCAGGCGGGCCCCGGTCTGCTTCGTGATGAAGCGGACCTCGCGGTCGCGGTAGATCGGGAGCATCGGGTTCTGGACCGCCTCGAGCCGGGCGAGCGCCCCGACCAGGACGAAGGCCTCCATCCAGGTCGGGAGGAGCCACGAGACGTTGACGTCGCGACCCACCCCGTGGGCGGCCAGACCCGCCGCCACCCGCTCGGCGCGGTCGCGGTACTCCGCGAAGGTGAGCGTGCGGTCGTCCTCGTCGACGGCCGCGACCAGGTCGGGGGTGAGGGCCGCCCGTCGCTCGATCAGCTCCCAGAGGCTGAAGAAGTCGGTGATCAGCGGGGACGGGGCCGGAGCGGACACGGGATCTCCTCGGGGTCGGGCCCCGGCCCGGGACGGGCCCGGCCGGCGGCGGCCCGATCGTATCCACGGGCCCGACGCCCCGGCCTAGGCTCCCGGCGTGCCGTCGCCCCTCCTCGACGAACTGCTGCGTTCGGCCGCCGCCGAGGAGCCCGGACGCGAGGCGTACGTCCACGGCGACAAGCGGGCGACGTTCGCCTGGATCGACCGGGCGGCCGACGGGTTCGCCGCCACGCTGCGGGCGGAGGGGGTGGGCCGGGGCGACCGGGTGACCCTCATGCTCCCCGGCTCCATCAAGTTCGCGGCGTGCTACTTCGGGGCGGCGCGGGTGGGCGCGATCACCTCCGCGGTCAACCTGCGGCTGGGACCGGCCGAGCAGGCGAGCATCGTGGCCCGGACCGAGCCGGCGGTGACCGTGGTCGGCGACGGCGCGACGCTGCCGCCCGGTGTCGACCCGGGGCGGATCTGGCCCGTCACCGACCTGAAGGCGGCGTTCACCGCCACCCCCACCGATGATCTCCCCACCCTCGCCCCCGACGATCCGGTGTGCGTGGTCTGGACCAGCGGGACGACCGGCACCCCGAAGGGCGCCGTGTACGACCACGCCAACATGGCGGCCATCGCGCGCAACATCCCCGAGACGGCCGCGCGCCACGACCGGGTGCTGTTCACCCTGCCGTTCCCCCATCTCGGCTACATGGCGTGGGTGTACACGTTCACCGAGCGGCGGGTGACCCTCGTCCTCGGACCCGACCCGTGGAACGTGCCCGACACGCTGGCGCTCGTCGGGGCCGAGCGGATCACGATGATGAACGGCGTCCCCACCCAGTGGTCGCTGATCCTCGACCGGGCCGACGCCGACGCGACCGACTTCTCCGGGCTGCGCATCGCCGCCACCGGAGCGGCGGCGTCGCCACCGGAGTTGATCCGCCGCATGCGCGAGCGCCTCGGCGTCCCGGTGCTCAACGGCTACTCGAGCACCGAGGCCGGGGTGATCACCGGGACCCGCGTCGGCGACCCCGACGAGGTGGTGGCCGGCACCGTCGGGCGGCCCCGCGTCGAGGTCGACCTCCGCCTCGTCGACGCCGACGGCCACGACGTGCCCGACGGGGAGCCGGGCGAGGTGATCTGCCGCTCCCCCGCCATGATGCGCGGCTACTGGCGCGACCCCGAGCTCACGGCGACCGTGATCGACGCCGACGGGTTCCTCCACACCGGCGACCTGGCCCGCCGCGAACCCGACGGCAACCTGGTGATGGCCGGACGGCTCAAGGAGATGTACATCCGGGGCGGGTACAACGTCTACCCGACCGAGGTCGAGGCCTGCCTGACGACGCACCCCGACGTGGTGCGCGTCGCGGTGGTCGGGGTCCCCGACCCCGTGCTCGGCGAGATCGGAGTGGCGTACGTGGTGGCCGCGCCGGGAACGTCGCCCGGCCTCGATGCGTTACGCACATGGAGCCGGGAACGCATCGCCGACTACAAGGCCCCCGACCGGGTCGTGGTCGTCGAGGCGCTTCCGGTGACGGCGGTCGGCAAGCTCGACAAGCGGGCCCTCGCCGAACGCTGGGACTCCACCGACCGGACCGAGCGAGAGGACGGAGCACGATGAAGGAGCTCATCTACCCCCGGGTCCTGCTGCCGAGCGCCGACCGGGCGCCCGACAAGGTCACCGTGATCGACGGCGCCCACCGGGCCACGCAAGCGCAGCACCTCGAGCGGGTGGCACGGCTCAGCCAGGCCCTCCGGACCCAGTTGGGCTGCGCCTCCACCGACCGGTTCGCGGTCATGGCCCTCAACGGGCACCAGTACCTCGAGTGCTACCACGCCGCCTACTGCGGCGCGGGCGTGATCAACCCGCTGAACCTGCGCCTGGCCCCCACGGAGCTCGAGTACATCCTCTTCGACTCCGGCGCCAAGGTCGTGTTCGCCGACGCCTTCTTCGCCCCCCTGATCGACCAGGTACGGGGCCGGGCCGGGGTCGACCAGGTCGTCCTGATCGGCGAGGGCGACGTGCCCCACGACCTCCGGTACGAGGAC
>JAFMJM010000255.1 GCA_017853455.1 Acidimicrobiia bacterium
GACCTGCCCGGCATCGCCGCCCTCCGCAACGCCCCCGCCGCCCGGCGCTGACGCCGGTCCCGGCCCGTCCACGACCCCGAGGAGTTCCGAGTGTCCAGGCGTCCGATCATCGCCGCCAACTGGAAGATGCACCACGACCACCTGGTGTCGATCCAGTACCTCCAGAAGCTCGCCTTCCTGCTCGAGGGGTACGACTTCGACGCCGTCGACGTGGTGATCTGCCCGCCGTTCACCGACCTGCGCACCGTCCAGACCCTGGTCGAGGCCGACGGCTACCCGTTCCGGATCGGGGCGCAGAACGTCCACCCCGAGGAGAAGGGCGCGTTCACCGGGGAGATCAGCCCGGTGATGCTCGCCAAGCTCAAGGTCCAGTACGTGATCGTGGGCCACAGCGAGCGGCGGCAGCTCTTCGGCGAGACCGACGAGTTCGTCAACGCCAAGGTCGTCGCGGTGCTGGCCAACGGCATGTGGCCGATCGTCTGCTGCGGCGAGACGCTCGAGGAGCGTCAGGCCGGGCAGACCCAGGCGAAGGTCGACGGTCAGGTCCGGGCGGCGTTCGCCGGCGTCAAGGCGGCCCAGGCCGAGCACTGCGTGGTGGCCTACGAGCCCATCTGGGCGATCGGCACGGGGCACAACGCCACCCCCGAGGACGCCGACGGAACCATCGGCCACATCCGGGCCACCCTCCGAGACCTCTACGGCGACGTCGCCGACGCCATCCGGATCCAGTACGGAGGCAGCGTCAAGCCGGGCAACATCGCCGAGCTCATGGCGATGCCCGAGATCGACGGGGCCCTGGTCGGTGGGGCCTCCCTCGACCCCGACGACTTCGCCGGGGTGGTCAAGTTCCAGGTCTGACGTCGTCGTCTGGACGTTTCGGGGGCCCCTGGCCCCCGAAAACGTCCAAACGACGAGGTTGGTGTGGGCTCCGTGGATCGGGATGGGCCGCCGGGGACGATCGGGTACGATCTCGGCCGTGCTGACCGCCATCCTCATCGTGATCGACGTCCTCGCGGCGTTCGCCCTGATCTTCCTGATCCTGCTCCACTCGGGGCGGGGCGGGGGTCTCTCCGACATGTTCGGCGGCGGGCAGCTGGGCGGGTCGATGGCCGGATCGACGGTGGTCGAGCGCAACCTCGACCGACTCACCGTCGTGGCCGCCGTGTTGTTCATCTTCGCCAGTGTGATCCTGGCGCTGCGCGTCGCGCCCTGACCGGCGCACGGGGTCCGGGCGGAGTCATGACGACGACGATCCGCCGGGCGCTGCTCGGCCTGCTGACCACCGGGCTCGCGGTCGGCGTGCTCGTCGGAGCGCAGATCGGACCGGCCGCGGCCGCCCCGGCGCCCTCGGGCACGCTGCGGCTCGCCGCCCAGGAGGAGCTCTACTGCGCCGACTGGATCGCGTCGTGCGCCGGGCTGTCGTGGGGGAGTTGGACCCTCGGGGTTCAGACCCTGCCCCAGGCGTTCCAGGTGACCGCCGCCGGTGACTACGTGCCCGGCCCGGTGCTCGCCGGCGAGCCGGTGCTGTCGGTCGGGCCGCCGATGACCGTCACCTACCAGATCGCCCCGGCGGCGGTCTGGAACGACGGCGTCCCGGTGACGTCGGCCGACTTCGCCTACACCTGGAACCAGATCGTCACCGGCAAGGACATCTACGACGCCTCCGGCTACAACCAGATCAGCGCCATCGACACGTCGGACCCCGCTCGGGCGGTCGCGACCTTCAGCGCCCCGTACGCCGGCTGGCGAGACCTGTTCTCCGGGTTCTCCTACATCCTCCCGAGCCACATCCTCGAGGGCAAGGACCGGCACCGGGAGATGAAGGACGGGTACGCCTTCTCGGCCGGACCGTGGCAACTCGACGGCGGGAAGTCCGGGTGGAGGAAGGGCCGCAGCCTCACCCTGGTCCCCAACCCCAAGTGGTGGGGGCAGCCGGCCTCGATCGCGAAGGTCGTCTTCCAGTTCATCCCCGACAGTGCCGCCGAGGCCCAGGCGCTCAAGACCCGGCAGGTCCTGGCCGGGTACCCGCAGCCCCAGACCGGACTCCTCGACCAGATGAAGGCCGCCGGTCTCACCACCATCGTCGGCTTCGGCAACGCCTACGAGGGACTCTGGCTCAACGAGTCGGCCTGGCCCCTCGACGACCCCGCCGTCCGCCGGGCCCTGTTGTACGCCTCCGACCGGCAGGTGATCGTCGACCAGATCGTGAAGCCTTCGGTGGGCGACAGCCGGGTGCTGCAGTCGTTCATCATGCCGACGTTCCCCAAGCTCTTCGTCCCGGCGTTCGCCGAGTACCCCCCGAGCCGATCGAAGGTCGACGCCCTGATGACCGGCGCCGGTTGGACGCGGGGGAAGGGCGGGATCTGGGAGAAGGGCGGACGACGGGCCGAGCTCGAGGCGCTGACGACCGCCGGGAACAAGAACCGGGAGCTGACCCTGCAGATCTGGCAGAGCCAGCTGCAGGCGGCGGGCTTCGCCCTGACCCCGCGGTACGCGGGAGCCGACGTGCTGTTCGGCAAGAACGTCCCGAAGGGCCAGTTCACGATCGCCCTCTACACCTCGGTCGGCACCCCCGACCCCGGCCTCTGCGTGATCTTCTGCTCGCAGAACATCCCGACGAAGGCCAACGGCTACGTCGGGCAGAACGCGACGCGGACCCGCAGCGCCGAGGTCGACCGCGTGTGGGGTGCCGTCGACCGCGAGCTCGACGTCGACGCCCGGACCGCGCTCGTCAAGCAGGGACAGGAGATCCTGGCCAATGAAGTCGTCTCGATCCCGCTGTTCCAGCAGCCCGACATCTTCGTCTACGACGGTTCCCGCATCGGTGGACCACTCGAGGACAACACGGTGATGGGTCCGTTCTGGAACATGGAGCGCTGGACCCTCAAGTAGCCCGCCGTGTGGCGCTACCTCCTCCGTCGCCTCGTCGGCGCGGTCCCCGTCCTGATCCTGGCGTCGGTCCTGATCTTCGTCCTGGTGCGCGGCTTCGGCCCCGACCCGGCCCGTCTGCGGTGCGGTGCGTCGCGTGACCCCCGGTGCCTGGCGCGCACCCGCACCGAGCTGGGGCTCGACCGGCCGCTCCCGGTGCAGTACGGCGACCAGATGTGGGGCTTCGTCCGCGGCGACTGGGGCACGGGCCTGCGCTCCGACCGGTCGGTGTCGGCGTCCATCGGCGAAGCCCTCGGCGAGACGGCCCAGTTGGTCGGCTGGGCCCTCCTTCTGTCGATCGGTGCCGCAGTGGCCGTCGGCGTGTACCAGGGCCGTCGACCCGGCACCGCACGCGACCACACCTGGACCACCCTGGCGCTGGCCGGCATCGCCGTGCCGTCGTTCTGGCTCGGCCTCATGGCCATCCAGGTGCTGACCTACGACCTCCAACGCTGGCTCGGGTCGAAACAGCCCGTGCTCTTCTCGATCCCCGACCCGACGGCCGGCGGGCCGGCGGGCTACGTGCGGGAGCTCGCCCTGCCGGTCCTGGTGCTCTCCGTCCAGCTGATCGCGGGCTGGAGCCGCTACCAACGGGCGTCGTTGATCGACGAGCTCCGGTCCGACCACATCCGCACCGCGCGGTCCAAGGGGCTGCGAGAACGGCGGGTCGTCTGGAAGCACGGCCTGCGCGGGTCGGCGTCGGCCCTGGTGACCGTCGTCGCCATCGACGCCGGTGCCCTCGTCGGTGGTGTGGTCATCACGGAACGGGTGTTCTCGCGTCCCGGCATGGGGACCCTGCTGCTCACCTCGCT
>JAFMJM010000256.1 GCA_017853455.1 Acidimicrobiia bacterium
CGACCAGTAGAAGTCGAAGCCGGCGACCTTGGCGAAGTGGGCGTCGACGTCGGTGTCGCCGATGTGCACGTAGCGGCTCGCCGGGTGGCGCTCCTTGACCTCGGGCAGGTGGTGCTTGCCGCCCACGAACGCCACGTCCATCCCGTGGGCCTCCCACAGGTTGGCCTGGTCGGAGCGGGTGCGGTCGGAGCCCGAGCCCACCACGTGGCCGAGGTCGGCCAGGGCCCGCACCAGGGCCACGGCGATGGGCCCCGGCGGGTCGCCGAACTCCATCGTGCCGTCGATGTCGAACGAGATCACGGTGAGCGAGCCGTCGCCGAGGAATCCGTCGGGGGTGCGGGAGAGGGGCACGGGGCCTTACGCTACCGGCGGTCCCGCCGTCGGGGCCGAGGGGGGCGTGGGCCACGATGGATCTCGACCTGACCGGCCACCGGGCGGTGGTCACCGGTGCGAGCGTGGGCATCGGCGCGGCCACCGTGCGGGCCCTCGCCGCCCACGGCGCCGCCGTCGCCTACTGCGCCCGCTCCACCGACGCGGTCGAGGCGCTCGCCGCCGAGCTCGCCGACGCACCCGGCCCGGTGCGCGGCTACGTCGCCGACCTCCAGGACGCCGCGGCCACGGCGGCGTTCGCCGACGCGCTCGAGGCCGACCTCGGCGCCCCCGACATCCTGGTCAACAACGTCGGCGCGTCGCCGTCGCGCAACTTCCTGCACATGGACGACGCCGAGTGGTTCGAGCTGTTCGAGCTCAACGTGATGGCGGCGATGCGCCTCACCAAGCGGTTCCTTCCGGCGATGCGCGCGGCGAAGTGGGGGCGGGTGGTGATGATCAACACGGTCGCCGCCAAGTACCCCAACTCGAGCATCCTCGACTACGCGGGCACCAAGGGGATGCTGGCGGTCACCACCAAGGCGCTCGCCCGCAAGTACGCCGCCGACAACGTGTTGATCAACTCGGTGGCCCCGGGGCGGATCCGCACCGAGATGTGGGAGCGCACGGCGCGCGAGGTGGCCGAGAAGCGCGGCCTCGCCGACGTCGAGGAGGTCTTCGCCGACCGCTCCACCGACATCCCCATCGGCCGGTTCGGTCGGTCCGACGAGATCGCCAACATCGTGCTGTTCCTCACTTCCGAGCTCGCGACCTACCTCGCCGGTGCGACCATCGACGCCGACGGCGGGCTCGGCACCTACGTCTACTGATCGCGGAGGCGGCCATGACCCTCGACGCACTCGACCGGGCCCGGGGCGAGGACGCCCCCGTCGGCACCGCCATCACCCACGCCGGGTCCGACCGCGGGTCGCCCACCCTGGTGCCGGTGGAGCGGTACCTGTCACCCGAGTTCGCCGCCCGCGAGATGGCGTCGATGTGGCCGCGGGTCTGGCAGATCGCCTGCACGCTCGACCACGTGTCGGAGCCCGGCGACTACTTCGAGCACCGGGTCGGCGCCATCAGCGTGATCGTGGTGCGCGGCGACGACGGCGTGCTGCGCGCCTTCCAGAACGTCTGCCGGCACCGGGCCAATCTGCTGTGCACCGGGTCGGGGCAGGGGCTGACCGAGCTGCGCTGCGGGTACCACCGCTGGGCGTGGTCGCTCGACGGCCGCCTGCGCGAGGTGCCGTCCCGCAAGGGCTTCGGCAAGCTCCGCAACGACGAGTTCCCGCTGTTCCCTGCGGCGGTCGAGTCCTGGGGTCCGCTCGTCTTCGTGAACCTCGACCCCGACGCCGCGCCGCTCCTCGACCAGCTCGAGGGGATGCCTGAGCACGCGTCCTGGATCGGGATCGACGACTTCCGGGCCACGTTCATGGTCACGATGCCGGTCGCCGCCAACTGGAAGACGGTCGTCGACACCTTCAGCGAGACGTACCACGTGCAGGGGCTGCACCGCGAGATGCTCGGCTCGATGGACGACATCGACGCGCCCCAGACCGTGTGGGGCCACACCAGCATGTCGACGCAGCGCTACGGCATCCCGAGTCCGCGGTTCCCCGACGGGCTCGACGACCAGACGATCTGGGAGTCGTTCGTGCTCACCCAGGGCGGGCGGATGGGGGTGACCGAGGCCGGCACCGTGCCCGAGATCCCACCGGGGGCCACGCTCTCCGACGTCATCACCGAGCGCATCGTCGCCCACCAGGCGGCCAACGGCGTCGACCTGGCCCGGTTCGACCCCGACCAGATGCTCACCCTGATCCAGTACAACCTGTTCCCCAACGCCACGGTGCTGGTCACCCCCGACCTGCTGTCGGTGCTGGTCGCCACTCCGGGGCCCGACCCCGACCACGCGACCATGACGGCGATCAACTTCACGCGGGCCGCCGGGCCCGACGCGCCGCGCACCCGGCCGGTCGACGTGCAGGTGGGTGAGGGCGAGGTCAGCCTCGGCTTCGTGCTCGACGCCGACGTCAGCGTCGCCCCGCGTGTGCAGCGCGGCTTCCACCAGCCCGGCTTCACCCACCTCGCGCTCTCCAGCGAGGAGTGCCGGATCGTCAACACCCACCGCAACCTGGAGCGTTACCTGGGCATCGAGCCGTCGGAGCTGTCCGGCGGACCGGTCGCCTGACCCGGAAGGAGGGCCCCGTGGGCCGCACGTACCGAGTCATCTCCGCCGACGGCCACGTCGAGACGCCGCCGTTCTGGACGAAGTACGTCCCCGAGCAGTGGCAGGACCGCGCGCCGCGCCTCGTCAACCTGCCGGAGGGCGGCGAGGGCTGGCTGATCGAGGGTCAGCCGCTGCTGCGCAACGGGCAGAACATCACCGGGCGCGGGCCGATCCGCTTCGACACCGGCTCGTACTACAAGCCCGACGGGTCCCCCAACGACGGCGCCGGCCCGGCCGAGCAGCGACTGCGCGAGCAGGACGAGGACGGCATCGACGCCGAAGTGCTGTTCCCGCCGGTGTTCGCCTCACGGTTCCTCGAGGGGATCAAGGACCGCGAGGTCTACGTGGCGATGATCCGGGCCTACAACACCTGGCTGGCCCAGGACTACTGCTCGGTCGCGCCCGACCGCCTGATCGGCAACTCGGTCACGCCCATCTCGACCATCGACGACGCCGTGGCCGAGGTGCGCAACGCCCACGCGCTCGGCCTGCCGTCGGTGGCCTTCTACCAGTTCCCCAACGGCACCGGCTTCGCCCAGCCCGAGGACGACCGCTTCTGGGAGGTCTGCCTCGAGCTCGGCATGGCGATCTCACCGCACTTCGGCTTCGGCGAGATCCGCGCCCCGATGGCCGGCGCCGCCCAGGGCACGGCCGGCCAGCCGTACGCGTCGGCGCTCACCCAGCGGGCCGGCTCGCACTCGCCGGTCTATTGCATCGCGCAGCTGATGGCGGCCGGGGTGTTCGACCGGTTCCCCGAGATCCGCTTCTACTTCGCCGAGGCGAACGCGTCCTGGATCCCGTCGACGCTGTTCTTCATGGACGACAACCACGAGATCTTCTCGACCGCGTTCGGCGGCCGGAAGATGGAGCTCACCCCGAGCGAGTACTTCGCCCGGCACTGCCACGTGTCGATCATCCGCGATCCGGTCGCGATCGCGATGGCCGACCTGCTGCCGGTCGACAACATCATGTGGGGGACCGACTTCCCCCACTCGGTGGGGTCGTTCCCCGACTCGCAGACGTTCCTCGACCAGGCGTTCGCCGGTCGCGACGACCTGCGCCGGAAGATCACCCTCGAGAACCCGGCCCGCTACTTCGGCCTCGACCTCGACGCCGACCTCACCCCCACCCCG
>JAFMJM010000030.1 GCA_017853455.1 Acidimicrobiia bacterium
CCCAACCTCGTCGTCGCCTGACCGCGCCCACCCCGTTGTTTGGGTGATTGTGGGGCCTCTGGCCCCCACAATCACCCAAACAACGAATGGAGGTCGGCCGTCACCCGAGTTGGGTGGGGAGGCCGGCCGTCACCCGGACCGGGGGTGGAGGTCGATCGGGGACGGGTCGAGGTCGAGGAGCTCGACGGTGGTGCGCCCGGCGCGCAGCTCGGTGAAGAGTCCCGCCTCCTTGGCGGTACGGGCCGTCGCCGCCGCGAGGACGTCGTCGAGCGCGGCCCCCGGCACCACGACCACCCCGTCGACGTCGGCGACGATCCAGTCGCCCACCTCGACCAGCACGTCGCCGACCTCGACCGGCGCCCCGACCGAGCCCGGGCGGAACTTGGTGGCCCCGGTGAGCGCGATTCCCGTCGAGAACACCGGGAAGCCGTGGGACGCCAGGGCGTCGACATCGCGTACGCAGCCGTCGATGACGAGGCCGGCGATGCCGGCCGCCCGGGCGGCGACGGTCAGCACCTCACCCCAGTAGCCGAGCTCGTGCTCGCCGCCCATGTCGGCCACCAGGACCGAGCCCGGTGCAGCCCGGGTGACCGCCACGTGGATCCCGAGGTTGTCGCCGGGCGTGCAGCGCACGGGCACGGCGGGCCCAGCCACGGCGGCACCGGGCCAGACCGGACCGATGCGGTTGCGCATCCGGCGGGCCCCCGACTCGCCGAGGGTGGCGGACCCCTGGGCCGCCAGCGCTTCCGCCGTGGCGGCCGCCGCCGCGTCGTCCGTCACCCCGTCGCTCACCGGGATCCCCGATCGTGTCGGCCGGGGACCCCGGCGGCGCTGGTACTGGCGGAGGGCGAGGGATTTGAACCCTCGAGGAGGATCAACTCCCCCTACTCGCTTAGCAGGCGAGCACCTTCGGCCACTCGGTCAGCCCTCCGTGAGGCGTGGAGTGTAGGCGCGTCGCCCCCACCGACCCCCGCCCGACCCCCGCCCGACCCCCACCCGACGCCCGCCCGACCGGAGGCGGCCCCCGGCCGCCAGACTGGGTCGGTGACGATCACCTGGGCCGGCGCCCCCACCGACCTCGGCCACCTCCTCGTGGCCCGCACCGAGCGGGGGTGCTGCGTCGTCCGGCTCGACGACGACCCGGCCGCCGGCGAGCAGCGGCTGCAGGCCTGGGCGGACCGGACCCACCCCGGTGCGGCGGTCCGGCGTGACGACCCCGCCCTGGCCGACGTGCTCGCCGCGGCCACCGCCCGGATCGCGGGCGACCCGGCCGCGCCCACAGTGGACCTCGACCTGGTCGGCACCGACTTTCAGCGAGCGGTGTGGGACGCGCTCACGACCATCCCGTTCGGCGCGGTCCGCACCTACGGCCAGGTGGCCGCGGCGATCGGCGCGCCCCGGGCGGTGCGGGCCGTCGGCAGCGCGTGCGGTGCCAACCCGGTCGCGCTGATCGTGCCGTGCCACCGGGTCGTGCCGGCCGGCGGCGGGATCGGCAACTACGGCCTCGGTCCCGACCGCAAGCGGATGCTGCTCGAGCGCGAAGGGGCGCCGTTCAGCGCAGGGCCGACGCGCCGGCCGAGCGGAGCAGCGCCAGCCGCTCCGGGGTGAGCACCGGCGCGAGGCGTTCCCAGTTCGTGTAGAGATCACCCATGTCGATCCCGAGTGGATCGCCGACGGACTCCAGCCGGGCGACGTGCGGCCCCGCCAGGTCGGTCCGCGTCGTGATCAGGAGCTTGCGCTCGATCGGCAGGTCGAGGAACCGGGCGGTGCAGTCGGCGTCACCCTTGTCGGCGTAGATGACCACCACGTCGTCGAGCCGGACCCGCTCGGCCCGCCGTCGCCACGTGGCGACCGCCTCGGCGAACGAGGGGTAGTGCATGAATCCGATCGTCACCGGCCCCATCCGACCGACCGGGTACCCCAGTCGCTCGCTCTCGGCCGGGTCCTCGACGATCTCCGCCGTGAGGTAGTGCGGCAGGTCGCTGACGAACTCGACGAAGGACGCCGGGTCGATCAGCAGACCGACCGTCGGGGACCGGTAGTCGTCGCCGGCGAGCTCCGAGATGCGCCCACCGATGCAATTGGAGGAGATGATCGACGCGGTGCTGCCGTGGAGGGCGTGGCGGACCCGGCGCCGGAGCCGGATGCGCCGCGGGTCGAGGTTCCGACCCCGGTCCGCGACCGCCTTCCTGACCCGTCTCGCCACTCCGGGCACCTCCGTCGAACCGTGTGCACTAGAAAGGCTATCGCCGCGATGCGGCGCAGGCGCGTCATTGCATCGCACCGCCGGAGCGCCAACCCGGACGCTCAGCGATCAGTCGGCGGCGCGCAGCTGGGCGAGGGACAACGACTGGCTGAAGACCTTGTCGGGACTCGCCTGCGACGCCGTGGGCCAGCCCGGCGCCTCGTAGATCGCGATCCGCACGTCCTGGGCGCAGTCGCCGTCCTCGGTGCAGGTGAGCAGCCCGGAGAGCCCCGGATAGTTCGTCGTCCGGAGGAGCGCCGTCCGGAGCTTGCGCCGCTCGATGTAGAGCTCGCCGCCAGGCTTGCCGGACGACGCCCGCCGGATGGCGTCGAAGACCAGCTGCGCAGCGTCGAACGCCTGGGCGTGGAACGCGGTCGGGGGATCGTTGCCCGCCCGGCGGCGGTACGCGTCGAGGAACGCGGTCCGGTAGAAGTCGTTCTCGCCGTAGAACGAGAAGTCGGGCCCCGACGCGTAGACACCGTCGGAGAGAGGGCCGAGCTTCTGGAGGAAGTTCTCGTCGGCACACCCTTCCGACACGAGCATCGGCACGTTCGCGGTGGCCGGATCCGACCGCAGCACCCGGGCCACGTCGATGCACAACGGCGGCAGGATGGTCAGGTAGATCATCTCGGGGTCGGTGGCGGCGACCGCCGCGGCGACGGCCTGCGGATCGGCACCCTTCGGTCCGTCGACCACGGTTCCACGACCCTGGTTGCGCCGGGCGGCGTCGACGAAGGCCTGCCCGAGTTGCGACGAGTAGGAGTCGTCGGGGTTCGACACCACCGTCAGCTGCGACCACTTCCGCGACGCCGCGAAATTGGCGTCGACCGCCGCCTGGATCTTGTCGTTCCAGGAAGTGCGGAAGTAGTAGCTCTGGTGCTTCGCCGGGTCGGTGAGCCCGGGCGCGGTGTTGGCCGGCGACACGAGCGGAATGTGCTTCTCGCTGAACGCGGCGTCGGCCACGCCCAGGGCGGCCGACGAGCACGTGGTGCCGATCACCGCCACCAGACCGGGCTCACTCAGGAGCTGCTGCTGGCTCACCCGGGTGGTGGCAGCCGAGCAGCCGTCCTCCTGGTCGAGCAGGACGACGCGGTGGCCGAGCAGGGTGCCGTCGACCCCGTTGAACTGTCCGTCGAGGTAGTCGACCGCCAGGTCGATGGCCGTGCTCGAATCGCGACCGTTGAGCTGCGTGCGGTCGAGGAGGGTCCCGATGTAGATGGGCTGACCGATCCCGACCCGCACGCACGCTGACGGGTCGCGGCGGCACGCCTTGGGCGCGGCGCTCGCGACGGGGCCCGACGCCGCACCCGCCGACCCGGAGAGCCCGACGGCGACGACCACGGCGGCCGCGACGGCCCAGGCGACCTGACGCCGCGCCGATGCCCGCCTCACTTGCGCACCCACGGGAGATAGGCGGAGTCCCGCAGCTCCTGGGCCACACCGGCCAGTGGTGCCGTCGAAGCCTGGAACGGACCACGGAACGGTGCACTGATCGCGAGGATCGCCGCCAGATCGAGGGCGACCAGCACGATGATGCCGATCGCCACGTAGGCGTACCGGTGTCCGGCCCGCATCGCCACGACGATGGCGTTGGCGATCAGGGCCAGGCCCGCGATGACGCTCAGGGCGAAGAGCGCGGCCGGGAGTCCCTGCGACGCGATGGCGATGCGCTCGCGACGCGTCTGGGTGAGATCCTGGAGCGCGTCGCGCATCGAGGCGACGGCGTCGGGTGGCGGATACTCCTCGGAGCCCAGGCGCACGACCTGGGCCTGCAGACCTGCGAGTCCGGCGAACGCCGGCGACGACTCCGAGCGGTTGTCGGCGAGCGCCGACCACTCGACCGTCGCCAACGCATCTGCGTAGGTCGCGAGGCGCTGCTGGATCAGGACGGCGTCGGGCGGGGGAAGCCCGGCACTGGCGTAGCCCAGTTGGCTGATCGCCGCCGCCTCCTGGCCGACGACCTCGTTGGCGTGCCGGAGCGTGGAGTACTCGGTGTTGATCAGGAAGCCGGTCAGGATGGCGAAGAGGCTCCCCAGCGCGGTCATGTAGGCCGCTGCGGTCGCGCCGGCGTTGTCCCGACCCTCCTTCGACGCCCGACTCAGCGCCACCACCATCCCGGCCGACCCGAGCACGACGAAGGCGAGGGTGAAGGCGAGGAGCCAGACGACGGGGAGCCCGGTCAGGAACGTCACGACCCGCCGCCCTTCGCGAGGTCGGCCCACCGCGCGCTCTCCCGCTCCGTCTCGGCGGTCGAGAGTGAGACGCTGCCCACCCGGCCGGGAGCGGCCTGGCCCTCGGCACCGAGGAAGGCGGTCACGAACCCGCGGATCTGCGGCTGGGTGCGGGCGTCGTCGAGGTTGACGAGGAGGAAGAGATCACGCGTCAGCGGGTAGGAGCCATCGCGCAGGCTCGCCGGTGTCGGACGGACGCAGCCCCCTCCGTCATCGACGGCGACCGGGCGGATGCTGCCCGACCAGTCGACCGCGGTCGCGTAGCCGACGAAGCCGATCGCGCCGGGCCGGGTGGAGAGCGCATTGCGGATCGCCTGCTCGGCGTCGACCACCGTGTAGTCGTCGCGGATCCGGGCCGACGCGCCCCGTTGCGCCGCCTCCGGCCCGAGGGCGTCGGCCTGGAAGACCGCCAGGGTGCCCGACTTGGGTCCCGGTCCGACGAGCTCGAAGGGCCCGGACGGCAGATCCGACGGCGACGTCCCCGACGCCGCGGCGATCTGCTCCCAGGTGTCGACCCCTCGGGCGTCGGGCCCGGCCGCGGCGTAGAGCTGCGGCAGGGTGATGCAGGTCAGGGGCGGATCGGTGCGTGAGAGCAGGACCACGGCGTCGTGGGCGACCTCGAACGATGCGAAGTGCACCCCCGAGGTCCGGCAGTTCGCCCGCTCGGACGGGGTCAGGGGCCGCGAGGACCCGGCGATCGGCACGAGCCCGGCGCAGAAGTCGTTGATGCCCTCCTGGCTCCCGACCATGTCGACGTCGAAGTCGACCAGCGGATTGCGCCGGGCGAACCCGTCGGCCACCTCCGACACCACGGGCAGGAGGGTGGTCGAGCCCCGGACGGTGACGGTGCCGGACAGATCGCTGCCACCCCCGCACGCTGCGGACGCGCCTGCGACCGCCACGACGACCAGGGCGAGGACGATCGTCGACCAACGCTTCACCGGGGTGACCGATCGTCCCGCACGCTGCCGGACATTAGCGGCGGAACCGACCTGGGCACCCGGCGGGTCGACGACGGTCGACGACCCCCGTCCGGACCCCCGGGTGCGGCGACTGGCGGAGGGAGTGGGATTCGAACCCACGGGGACTCGCGCCCCAACGGTTTTCAAGACCGTCCCGTTCGTCCGCTCCGGCATCCCTCCCGGGATCCTCACCCTAGGCGCGACCCACACCCGCCCGGCCGTGCGGCGCAGCCGGGACAGGACCACGAAACGCCGTCGACCCGTCAGCGGGTGACGTGGTCGAAGCCGCAGAACGGCCGCAACACGTCGGGCACCACGAAGGTGTCGCCGTCCTGGCAGTGCTCCCACAGGAACACGAGGGTCCGCCCCACGGCGCAGGCCGTGCCGTTGAGGGTGTGGACCAGCCGGTTACCACCCTCGCCGCGCACCCGGGTGCCGAGCCGGCGGGCCGAGAAGTCGCGGTAGTTGGAGCACGAGGTGAGCTCGCGGTACCGACCCTCGGACGGCAGCCACACCTCGAGGTCGTACTTGCGGGCCGCCGCGGCCCCGAGGTCACCGGCGGCGATGTTCACCACCCGGTAGGGCAGTCCGAGCCCACCGACGATCGACTCCTCGAGCGCCAGGATGCGCTCGTGCTCGTCGTCGGAGTGGTCGGGGTCGGCGTAGACGAACATCTCGACCTTGTCGAACTGGTGCACCCGGAAGATCCCGGTGGTGTCCTTGCCGTAGGTACCGGCCTCGCGCCGGAAGCACGACGACACGCCGGCGTACCGGGCGGGCAGCGCGTCGGCGGAGAGGATCTCCCCCCGGTGCAACGCCGAGAGCGGGATCTCGCTGGTGCCCACCAGGAACAACTCGCCGTCGTCGACCTCGTAGACCTGGGAGCGGTCGGTGGGGAAAAAGCCGGCCTCCTCCATGGCCTGCTCGCGCACCAGCACCGGAGGCACCACCGGCGTGAACCCCTCGGCGACGAGTCGGCTCACGACCCAGTTGACCAGCGCCAACTCGAGCAGCACGCCTTCGCGCATCAGGGACGCGAAGCGCGAGCCGCTCATCTCGACCGCCTTGACGGTCTCGATGAAGCCCAGCGCCTCGGCGAACTCGGCGTGGTCACGGGCCGGCGGGCCGGCGGGGAGCGTCCCGACCTCGCGGACGACGACGCCGTCGTCCTCGCCGCCCGACGGCACCCCGGGGTCGGCCGGGTTGGGCACCCGCAGCGCGAGGTCGCGCACGGTGGCGTCGGCCTCGGCGAGCACCTGCTCGCGCGCGGTCAGCTCGTCCTTGAGCGCGCCGGCCGCGGCGATCTTGGCCGGGCGCTCGTCGGGGGCCGCCTTGCCGATCTCCTTGGAGGCGGCGTTCTGACGGGCGCGCAGCTCCTCGACCTCGGTGAGCAGGCGCCGACGCGCGTCGTCGGCCGCCAGGACGTCGTCGATCAATCCGGGCGCGACCCGCTTGCGCTCGATCCCGGCCCGGAAGTCGGGCTCGTCGCGGAGACGCTTGAGGTCGATCACGACGGCATCGCGTCGGGGCGCACCCGCGCGCGCAGGTCGTCGACCCAGGCCTCGGCCGCCCGCCACGACTCGGCGACCTGGGTCCGCACCACGGCCTCGGCCTCGCCCGCGACCGCGAACGATCCGAGGAACTTCACGTCGGCGTGCTTGGCCACGAGGTTGCGCAGGCAGTCGGCCACGAGCTCGTCGGCGATGTGGCCCCGGCAGTCGATGAAGAAGCAGTACTGGCCGAGACCGCGCTTGGTGGGCCGCGACTCGACCTTGGTGAGGTTGATGGACCGCGCGGCGAACTCCTGGAGGATGGCGAGCAGGGTGCCGGGGCGATCCTCGCGCTGCATGCAGACCAGCGACGTCTTGTCGTGACCGGTCGGCGCCGGGATGCCGTGCCCGACCACCACGAAGCGGGTCTCGCTCGGGTGGTCCTCGATGCCTTCCTCGAGCACCTCGAGGCCGTAGAGGGCGAGTGCCCGGGTGTTGGCGATCGCCGCGTCGCCACCGGTGGGGCTGAACGCCACCTGGCGGGCCGCCTCGGCGGTGGAGTCGGCCACCCGGGTCTCGGCCGCCGGCAGGTGCTTGCCGAGCCACTGGCGGGTCTGGCCGAGCGGGTTCGGGTGGGAGATCACGATCCGGACGTCGTCGAAGGACGTTCCCGGCTTCACGCCGAGGCTGAGGCAGATCGGCAGGTCGACCTCCCGCTGGATCAGGAGGTCGGTGTCGAACGCCAGCGTGTCGAGGGTGGCGGTGACCGACCCCTCGATGGAGTTCTCGAGGGGCACGAGGCCGAGGTCGACCTCACCTAGCTCGACCGCGGTGATCACCTGCGGCACCGAGCGCATCGGGACGGCCTCGAGCGACGCCAGGTCCGCCTGGGACACGAGGGCCTCTTCGGCGAAGGTGCCGCGAGGTCCGAGGTAGCCGACCCGGTTCACCCGCAGATGGTACCGGCGGGCCCACCGAGGCTCCGGGCCCATTCGACCGGCGGCCCCTCCCGCCGACCCCGGACGGGTGTCGCCGTAGACTCCGTCCGTGGCCGAGCAGTCCGACGCCCTCGTGTTCTTCGGCATGACCGGCGACCTGGCGTACAAGAAGATCTTCCCTGCGCTGTACCAGATGGCCAAGCGGGGGGAGCTCGCCGTGCCGGTGATCGGCGTCGCCTCCTCCGAGTGGGACCGCGACGGCCTGCGTGACCGGGCCCGGGCCAGCATCACCGAGTTCGGCGGTGGGGTCGACGACGAGGAGGCGTTCGCCCACCTCGCAGCGTCGCTGCAGTACGTGCGGGGCAGTTACACCGACCTCAGCCTCTACGGCGAGCTCCGGGCCCGCCTGGGGGACGCCCGGCGGCCCGCCCACTACCTGGCGGTCCCTCCCAGCCTGTTCGGGTCGGTGGTCGAGGGGCTCGGCACCACCGGCTGCGCCCGCAACGCCCGGCTGATCATCGAGAAGCCGTTCGGGCGCGACCTGGAGTCGGCCCGCGAGCTCAACGAGATCGTCCACTCGGTGTTCCCCGAGGACGACGTCTACCGCATCGACCACTACCTCGGGAAGGAGGCGATCCAGAACATCACCTACTTCCGGTTCGCCAACTCCTTCCTCGAGCCGATCTGGAACCGCAACTACGTGCGGCTCGTGCAGATCACGATGGCCGAGTCGTTCGGCGTCGAGGGTCGCGGCAAGTTCTACGAGGAGGTCGGGGCGCTGCGCGACGTCGTGCAGAACCACCTGCTCCAGGTGGTCGCGCTGCTCGCCATGGAACCGCCGATCGGCTACGGCGCCGACGCACTGCGCGACGAGAAGGAGACCCTCTTCCGCGCGATCCGCACGCTCGAACCCGCCGACATCGTGCGGGGCCAGTACCGCGGCTACCGCGACGAGCCCGGCGTGGCCCCCGACTCCGACGTCGAGACCTATGCGGCGGTCCGGTGTCACATCGACTCGTGGCGCTGGGCCGACGTCCCGTTCTACATCCGCGCGGGCAAGGACCTCCCCGAGACCTGCACCGAGGTGCGGGTCGAGCTGCACCGTCCGCCCCAGCACGTGTTCGCCGACCACGAGCGCTTCCCGCACGACAACAACTACCTGCGGTTCCGGCTCAGCCCCGACGTCGTGATCGCGATCGGCGCCATGGCCAAGGAGCCCGGCGACGGATTCACCGGCCGCCCGGTCGAGCTGCACCTCGCCAACGACGCCCCCAACGAGCGCTCCGCCTACGACCGGCTGCTCAGCGACGCACTCCACGGCGAGCACCTGCTGTTCGCCCGGGAGGACGGCGTGGAGTCCGCGTGGCGGGTCGTCGACCGCGTGCTGACCGACCACGGTCCGGCGTTCCCCTACGATCCCGGGACCTGGGGGCCGCCCGAGGCCAACGACCTCGTCGACGACGTCCACGGGTGGCACGCCCCCGGCTCGGGCGTGGGTGAGCACGGCCACCACCGGCACGTCCACGACTGATCCGCTCCTTCCGCTCCTTCCGCTCCACCCGCTCGACCCACCGTCACCACTCCCGGAGGTTCCCGTGCCCGCCCAGCCCGTCCCCACCCCGAGCGCCCCGCCCGTCGCCGGCCCCTACTCCCCGGCCGTGCGCGGCGGCGACCTCGTCTTCTGCGCCGGGCAGATCGCCATCGATCCCGCGTCGGGTGCGCTCGTCGACGGCGGGATCGAGGCCCAGACCGACCGGGTGCTGGCCAACCTCGCCGCCGTGCTCGCCGACTGCGGCGCCACCTGGGGCGACGTCGTGAAGACGACGATCTTCCTGGCCGGGTCGATGGAGCACTTCGCGACCGTCAACGAGCGCTACGCCGCCGCCGTGGGTGACCACCGGCCGGCCCGCAGCACCGTCGCCGTGGCCGCACTGCCCCTCGGCGCCCTGGTCGAGATCGAGATCGTCATCCACCGGCCCTGACCGGGCCCCACCCACCGAACCCACTCTCCAGACCCACCGTCACCCGACCCGGAGGCAACCCCATGGGCTACGACGTCGAGAAGTCCGACCAGGAATGGCGTGAGGCGCTCTCACCCGAGCAGTTCCAGGTGCTCCGCCAGGCCGGCACCGAGCGGGCGTTCACCGGCCGCTACTGGGACTGCCACGACGACGGGATGTACCACTGCGCCGGGTGCGGCACGGCCCTGTTCGACGCCGGCACCAAGTTCGACTCCGGCACCGGCTGGCCGTCGTTCACCGAGCCGATGGTCGCCGACGCGGTCGAGCTGGTCGAGGACCGCAGCCACGGCATGGTCCGCACCGAGGTGCGCTGCCGGAAGTGCGGCGGGCACCTCGGCCACGTGTTCCCCGACGGGCCCGGCCCGGGGGGTCAGCGGTACTGCATGAACTCGTGCTCGCTCGACCTCCGTCCCCGCGGCTGACGTCGCGCGGCGACACGCCCCGCGTACCCTCCGGGCCGTGGTCCGACGACTCGTCACCCTGGTGGTCACCCTGGCCGTCGGAGCGGCGGTCGTCGCGGCGCCCGCCGGGGCGGCCACCCCCGAACTCGACGCCCGTCGACTCGCGCGGGCGGTCCGCACGACCGTCACGCCGCAGCTCCCCGGACTGACGGTCACCCGGGTGACGTGCCCGAAGCACGTCAAGGCCCGGCCCGGCAACACCGCCGTGTGCGAGGTCACGGCGTCGGGCCTGCTCCTGCAGATGCTCGTCACCACCACCGACCGGCGCGGCAGCGTCACCGTCGCCTCGACCCAGGCCGTGATCCCCACCGCGAAGGCGGTCGCGTTCGTGCAGAACAACGCCACGGTCCCCGCCACGGTCGACTGCGGACCCGCCGAGTGGATCGTCCGGCCACCGGGTCAGACGTTCGCGTGCACCGCCACGTTCGCCGAGGGTCGGGTGCAGCAGGTGCTGGTCACCGTCACCGACGTCGCCGGCAACGTGGCCATCTCCTCGGTCACGTGACCGCGCGCTCGATCCGCTCGAGCGTCGCCACCATCGACTCGCGGGCCTTCGTACGCATCCGTTCGACCGCCCACTTCTGACGCTCCTGGGAGATGTCCCAGGTCTCACGCACGCGGGTGCCGCCGTCGACCGGCTCGAGGTCGTACCGCCAGATGCGCCCGCCGACGAACTTGTCGAGGAACCCGTTGGGCGGACGCGTCTGCCACGCGATGACCCGGTTCGGCTCGTAGGCGATCACCGTGTTGACCATCGAGTAGCCGATGCCCATCTTCATGTTGGTGTGGAAGGTGGATCCCAGGCCGAACGGGCCGGGCGACACGGTGGCCTCGCGGACCGTGCCCGAGCCGTCGATCTCGTGGTGGCGGGTCGGGTCGGCGACCAGGGCGAAGATCGCCTCCGGTGGCGCCGCGATGACCCGCTCGACCGATTCCGTGTCCGCCATGACCACTCCTCCCGTCGGGGCACCCCGCCGGGCACCGTACCGCTCCGGTGCAACCGTCGGCCCGACGCGTCACTTCCCCCGGGGGGCCGAGATGGTCACGCTCACCGGAGGCTGCCCGAGGGTGGCCGTCCCACCGGGCACGACCGCCGGGCGCACCAGCACGGCGAAGAAGTCGCGGCGGTAGGGCGCCAGGTAGAGGCCCGCCGGACCGCCGGAGCCCATCACCCGGCGGCCCGAGACCGATCCGTCGGCCCCGACGTCGTAGACCACCAGTGCGGTCCAGTCGGGGTTGATGTCGAGCTCCATCGCCCGGACCGCCCCGGCCGCCACCTGGGCGTCGGCGAGGCCGGCCGGGCTGACCCGGGCCTGGGCCAGGATGATCCCGCCGTTGGCGTCGACCCCGATCGACGATCGTGCCGTGGCCACCCCGGCCACCGAACCACCCCACGCACCCGGATTGGCCGCCGCCGGGGTGGGCCGTCCGTCGTCGACGAGCATCCCGAGGTTCTGGCGCACCGACACCACGTCGGAGGTGACGTCGACCTGGCGGCCCCACTCGCCGACGTCGAGGTGCCCGTCGCGGTAGATCACCACCGAGGCCTGGCCCGGCACCAGGCCCTTGGCCGTCCGACCCTCGGTGAGGAAGCCACCGGGGAGGTCCTGGAGCTGGAACCCGCCGTTGAAGGCGGCGATCAGCCGGCTGCGGACCTCGGGCGCGACCTGGCCGCCCCACGCCCACGGACCACCGGGCTCGCCCGTGCCCGGGACGAACACCGTCTCGACCAGGTTGGGGTCGAGCCAGGCGAGCTCCACCCCGCCGGCGCTGCCCCGGTAGAGGACGGGATGCCCGAGCACGGTGCGACCCTCGGGGCGCCACTGGACCGAGCCACCGGGCGCGAGCACGGCCGCCGCGCCCGCCGGGGTCGTGGTGGTCGTCGGGCCGACGGCCGCCAGCCCGCCGACGACCAGCAGGGCCATGCACGCCGTTCCCAGCAGGCCGGCGGACCGGGCGCGGCTGCCCGACCGGGGACGGGCGGACGGGCTGACGACGGCCGACGCGGATGTCACGGCCGACATGGTGGCAGACCCGCCGCAGCGGATCAGCGCGCCTTGGGCAGACCCAGGTGGCGCTCGGCGATGTTGTTGCGGTTGATCTCGCCGGTGCCGCCGTAGATGGTCGTGACCGGCGAGTGCCGGGCGTCGTACTCGACCCAGCCGTCGCCGGCCGCGCCGGACTCGCCGAACTGCAGCAGCCCTGCCGGACCGGCCGACCGGGAGAACCACTTGGAGGCCTTCTGGTAGGCGTCGGTGGAGAAGACCTTCACCATCGAGCCCTCGAGGCCGGGCAGACCCCCGGTGGCCGCGATGTAGGCGCACCGCTGGGTCATCAACGACGCGATCTCGTTGTCGATCGCGACCCGCACCATCTGCTCGCGCACGAGCGGGTCGTCGAGGAGGCGACGACCGGCGTCGTCACGGACCTCGGCCGCCCACCGGTGGAAGTGGTGGAGCAGCGGGACCCCCATGGACGTGCCGCCCATCACCCCGCGCTCGAACGCCAGCGCGACCGCCATCACCTTCCAGCCGCCGTCGACCTCGCCGATCCGGTAGCGGTCGGGGACCCGCACGTCGTCGTAGAACGTGGCGTTGGTGCGCTCGGTGCCCATCGTGTGGACCGGCTCGACCGTGATCCCCGGGAGGTCCATGGGGATCAGGAACATGGTCAGGCCCTTGTGCTTGGGCACGTCGGGATTGGTCCGAGTGAGGAGCAGGATCCAGTTGGCGACGTGACCCATCGTCGTCCACATCTTGGCGCCGTTGATCACCCACTCGTCGCCGTCGCGCACGGCCCGCGTGCTGGCGGCCGCGACGTCGCTGCCGGTCTCGGGCTCGCTGTACCCGAGCGACACCAGCACCTCGCCGGTGAGGATCTCGGCGAGCACGGTGTCCTGCTGCTCCTGCGACCCCACGTGGGCCACGACCCCACCGATCATGAGCGCCATCGAGATGCCGTCGACCGGGGCCGACACCTTCTCCATCTCGTTGAAGAGCATCCACAGCTCGATCGGGTCGCCCTTGCCGAGACCGGGCACCGCCCGCTCGAGCACCCCCGCCGCCGCGAGGGCGCGGTTGATCTCGGGGCTGTTGAAGGTGCCGGAGGAGTGTTGGCGCTCCGAGACCTCCGGCGTGAAGTGCTCGCGCAGGACGGCCCGGACGGACTCGCGGAACTCCAGCGCTTCGGGGCTGAGGGTGAAGTCCACGTCAGGCCTCCGATCCGACGGGGCCGAACATCGTGTCGGCGAGCGAACGGCACTCGAGGCTCGGATCCCCGGCGACGAGGGCCCACCCGCGTGCCCGGCGGTAGTAGAGCTGGATGTCGTACTCCTCGGAGAACCCGTAGCCGCCGTGGGCGTGCAACGCCCGGTCGGTGGCCATCGCCGCGACGTCGCTCGTGTAGAGGAACGCCATCGCGGCCAGGGTGACGAAGTCGGTGATGTCGCAGTCGGCGACGTCGACGACCGACGGAGCGCCGGCATCGGATGCCCACGCCGCCTTCGCGGCTACGAGCGTCGCGCCCTCGAGGGCGATCGGGATGTCGGCCAGCTGCTGCTGGATCGCCTGGAACGAGCCGATCGGGCGGTCGAACTGGTGGCGTTCCTGGACGTAGGTGAGCGCCAGCGTCAGGGCGCTGCGCGTGATGCCCACGAGCGCCGCCGCGGTCAGGGTCTGCCACTCGGCCCGGGCCACGGCGAACGCGGCGAGGGCGTCGGCCCCCGATGCCAGCACCGTGCCCCCGGCCGGGGAGCGGTCGGCCAGCGGCATGGCGGCGTGGTTGCGGGGTGCGGCGCCGGGCGCCGGGGAGGTCACGACCACGAGGTCGTCACCGACCAGGCCGACCACGGTGCCGGCGACGGCCCCGGCCGGCACCAGCGACCAGGTCGCGCCGGCCGCAGCCGGACGGACGGCCAGGGTGGCGATCGCGTCGCCGTCACGGAGCGCGTCGGTGACGGCGCCGAACCGGTCGAGGAGCCGGGTCGCGACCGCGTGCTCCACGAACGGCACCGGGGCGATCGCCCGCCCGACCTGCTCGGCCACGATGGCCAGGTCGGTCAGCGAGGCACCGCCGCCGCCCGAGGCCTCGGGCAGCCCCATCGCCGGAGCTCCGGTGGCGGCGAGCCGCGCCCAGAGTCCGGGGTCGAAGCCGAGGGGCTCCGCGGTGCGGACGACCGACGGCGGGCACTCGTTGCGGAAGAACCCGCCGAACACCTCGTCGATCGTGCGCTCGTCGTCGGTGAGTTCGAGCCGCATGGGCGCAACGCTATTCGGTCGCGGTAGAACGTCTCGCACCGCCCACCCGGGCCCCCGAGAGGACTCCCCATGCTCGCACGTGAGAACCTCCTGCCCAACGCCGTGGCCCGCTGGGCGGCCGAGACGCCCGACGCCGTGGCGATCGACTTCATCGGCCGTCGCCGGCTCACGTACGCCGAGCTCCACGCGACCGGGCTGCGCTGGGCTGCGGCCCTGGTGCGGGCGGGGGTCACCCGGGGCACCCACGTCGCCACGATGTTCAGCGCCGACCTGACCGCGCACTTCGGGATGCTGGGCGTGGGCTGGACCGGCGCCGTCGAGGTGCCGCTCAACTCCGCCTTCCAGGGGTCGATGCTCCAGTACGCCATCGACCTCACCGACGCCACCGTGATCGTGTGCTCGGAGGAGTTCGTGCCCGTGCTCGCCGCCGTGGCGGCCGACCTCCCCAAGGTCGAGCGGGTGGTCGTCGTCGACGGCACCGCACCCCCGGGGGCGTTCCCGTGCCCGGTGATCGACGGCGAGACCTTCTTCGCCGGGATCGAGCCCGCCACCGACCTGCCCGGGCCCGAGTACCACGACGTCTCGACGCTGCTCCTCACGTCGGGCACGACCGGACCGTCGAAGGCGGTCATCGTGCCGTGGGCGGGCGTGTTCCAGATGTGGTCGTGGGTGCCCGACGACGCCCTGCTCCCGGGCGAGGCGCTCTACATCGCCATGCCGATGTTCCACAACTCCGGGCGCTCCGGCTTCAACAGCTGCATGGCCCGCGGTGGGCGGTGCGTCACGCGCGACAAGTTCAGCGGGACGACCTTCTGGGACGACGTGCGCAGCAACGACTGCGTACTCGCCGCGCTGGTCGGCCCGATGACCCAGTTGATCTACAACGCCGAGCCCCGGGCCGACGACGCCGACAACCCGCTCCGGGGAGTGGTCATCGGCCCGATGATCCCGGAGATGGCCGACTTCGAGCGGCGCTTCGGCGTGAAGGTGTCCACCTGCTACGGCCAGACCGAGGTGGGCGCGCCGGTCACCACCGGCTGGGACCACGGGCCGCCGGCCTGCTGCGGTCGCGCCCGCACCGACTACCCGTGGACCGAGGTGATCCTGGCCGACGAGTTCGACCAGGAGGTGCCGGTCGGCGAGATCGGCGAGATGCTGGTGCGTTCCCGCGAGCCGTGGTCACTCAACGCCGGGTACTACAAGATGCCCGAGGCCACCGCCGAGGCGTGGCGCAACGGCTGGTTCCACACCGGCGACGCCTTCAAGCAGGACGCCGACGGCTGGTTCTACTTCGTCGACCGCATGAAGGACACCATCCGCCGGCGCGGCGAGAACATCTCGTCGTTCGAGGTCGAGAACGCCGTGGTGGAGTTCCCCGACGTGCTCGAGTGCGCGGCAGCCGGGATCCGCACCCCGCTCGGCGACGACGAGGTGCTCGTGCAGGTGATCGTGCGCGATCCGGCGACGTTCGACCCGGCGGCGCTCGTGGCGTTCCTCGACGAGCGCATGCCGAAGTTCATGGTGCCCCGCTACGTGGAGGTGGTCGACGACTTCCCCCGCAACGCGACCACGGGCCGCGTCCGCAAGCACGAGCTCCGGGC
>JAFMJM010000257.1 GCA_017853455.1 Acidimicrobiia bacterium
CTCAGCCGCCCGAGTCGTCGGGGAGCAGGGCGAGGAGCTGCTCGCGGCGGGCCTGGCGCAGTCGCTGGCTGGTCTCCTGGCTGCCGAGGGCGACGGCCTGGTCGACGATCATCCGGGTGAGCACCCGGTAGCGGTCGTCGCCGAACTGGAACCCGGTGACGTCGACGTCGGGGTTTCGGAGCCACTGGAGCACGAGGCAGTTGCCCATCTCGCCGAAGATCGGGAGGATCGCCGCGTAGGCGAGGCGGAGCGTGGGCAGACCCGCACCCACGGTGGCCAGGGCGGGCTGGTCGGCGGGGAGGTAGACGAGCACCGCCTCGGCCCCGGCGGCGCGCAGCTGGTCGAGGATGCGGTCGAGATCGGCGAGCAGGTCGGTCCCGACCACGGTGACCCGGATCGTGCCCAGTTGCTTGAGGGCGTCGTACGACGACGAGATGACCGACTCGGCGGGCACCGCGACCCCGGCCCGGGGCTCGCCGACCGTGATCGGGTAACCGGCCTCGGCCAGCACGTGCCGGGCGATCTCCTGGTAGCGGGCGGGGATCGACAGCACGGTGGGCTCGAGGTCGACGTACGGCTGGAACGTCACCCCGTACGACATCCGGTGGTCGATGACGCCGTCGGTGAACCCGACCTGCTGGGCGGGTGCGGCGGCGTCGAGGAACATGCCCATCACCTGTGCGCCGCGCTCGAGGGCGACCTTCTGCGTGACGCCGTGCGTGAGGACGGGCCGCGACATGACGGCGCGCACGCCCATCGCGTCGGCCCGCTCGCGATTGATCGCGAACAGCTTCATCAGCATCCCGCGGCCCCGGAAGCGCGGGTCGGTGACGGCGGCGCCGCTCTCGACGACCCCGTCGGCGACGATCGCCATCCCGGTGTGCGCGACCACTTCACCGTCGGTGGTGACCGCGACCGCGCCGATCCGTCGGCCGGCCTCGATCGCGGCGGCGATGCGGTCGGGGTAGTACATGTCGTGCACGGCGTAGGTCCAGCCGTAGCACCGAAAGATGCAGCGGGTGAGCGCGAACGCGTCGTCGGCGACGAGCGGCCGCAGCTCGATCGGCTCGTCGCTCTCCGGGGCGTCGTCGGGCAGGACCTCGAGGCCGGCGTCGTCGAGGATGCGGGTGTGCTGGGGGAGCGGGACGCGCGCGACCAGCACGTTGCCCGCCCCGTCGATGCCGCCCTGGGCGGCGGTGGCGAGACCCAGCTCGACCAGGGCCAGCACCGCCGGCGGGGGCGCATCGACCGGCTCGCCCTCGTCGCGCATGGTGAGGGTCAGCTCGGTGCCGTCGACGGCGACCTCGAGGTGGAGCTGGTGGTCGGGCGTGGCGACCGTGTGGCGCTTGCGGGCGTCCTGGGCGAGGAGCCGGACGATCAGGGCGGCGGCCTCGGCGCCCCCGCCGTACTGGGTGGCGGCGGCGCGGGCCGTCTCGGCCAGGACCGCCGTGCCGACGTCGTCGAGGGGGACGGAGGTCCGGATCATGCCCGCCGCACCAGGAAGGTGGCCGTGGCGCGCGAGACGGGCTCGCCGTCGGCGTCGAGGATCGTCGAGGCGAGGTACCCGACGGAGCGGGTGAGCCGGGCGACCTCACCGCGTACCGCCAGGACGTCGTCGGCGGACGCCCCCTGCAGGATCTGGTAGTGGAGGTCGAGGGTGCTGACCCGGTCGCCCCGCTCGAGCCCGGCGTTGGCGGCGAAGTTCATGGCCGCGTCGTGGACCACGGCGTACACGCCGCCCTGCACGATGCCCGCCGGGTTGGCGGCCGAGGCGGTGGGGGTCCAGGTCGCCTCGACCCAGCCCTCGCCGTAGCGCTCGAAGCTCACGCCGAGCTGCGCGAGCAGGGGCATCCCGCCGTCGCCGAGGGAGCGGTCCATCGAGCGCGGCATCAGGACGCCGAATCCTCGGGCAGGAGCGCGAGCAGCTGCTCGAGGCGGGCCCGGCGCATCCGGTGCTGGGTCTCTTGGTCGCCCAGCGTGGTGGCCTGGTCGACGATGAGGTGGGTGAGGAAGCGGAACCGGTCGTCACCGAACACGAACGGACTGTCGTCGACGGCCGGGTTGCGCAGCCACTGCAGCACCAGGCAGTTGCCGAGCTCACCGAACACCGGCAGGATCGCGGCGTACGCCAGTTGCAGCGACGGCAGGCCGGCGCCCACGGTGGCGAGCGCCGGCTGGTCGGCCGGGAGGTACACCAGCACCTGCTCGGCGCCGGCGTTGCGGAACTGGCCGAGGATGCCGTCGAGGACGGCGACCAGGTCGTCGCCGACGACCGTGACCTTGACGGTTCCCGCCTGCTTGAGCGCGTCGTACGACGAGGTCATCACCGACGTCGCGGGTGCGTCGACGGGCTGCACCTCCGCGATCGTGAGGGGGAATCCCGATCCGGCGACGACCTGGCGGGCGAGGTCGAGGTAGCGCCCCGGGATCCAGATCTCGGCGGGGTCCATGGGCTCGAGCAGGCGGTACACGATCCCGTACGACATGCGGTGCTCGATCAGCCCGTCGGTGAAGCCGACCTGCTGGACCGGCCCGGCGGCGTCGAGGAACATGCCGACGATCGACGACCCACTGGCGACCGACGCCTTCTGGGTGACGGGGTGGGTGAGGACGGCCCGGCCGAGCACGGCGTGCACACCGAGCGTGGAGAGGTCGAGCACCGACCCGACCTGGCCCATCAGACCCCGGCCGCGGAAGCGCGGGTCGGTGACGGCCACGCCGCCCTCGACCACGCCGTCGGCGACGAACCCGAACCCGACGTGCGCGACGATCTCGCCGTCGGGCGTGACCGCGACGGCGCCGATCCGTCGACCCGACTCGACCGCCGCGGCGACGCGGTCGGGGAAGTACATGTCCTGGACGGCGTAGGTCCAGCCGTAGCACCGGAAGATGCAGCGGGTGAGCTCGAACGCGTCGGCGGGGGTCAGCAACCGGATCTCGACCGGGACGTCGGACTCGGCGACGTCGTCGTCGAGCACCTCGAGGTCGTCGACCTCGAGCAGGCGGCCGTGCCGGGGGAGCGGCACGCGCGCCACCACGACGTTGCCGCGGCCGTCGACACCGCCGTCGGCCGCGGTGGCGAGGCCGAGCTCGACCAGCGCCAGCACGGTGGGCGGCGGGGAGTTCACCGGCTCGCCCTGGTCGCGCATGGTGAGCGTCAACTCGGTGCCGTCGATGTCGACGGCGAGGTGGATGTCGGCGTCGGGGGTGTCGACGGTGTGGCGGCGCCGGGCGTCCTGGGCGAGGAGCCGCACCACGAGCGCAGCGGCTTCGGCTCCGCCGCCGGCGTGGGCGGCCGCCGCGCCGGCGCTCTCCGCGAGGACGGCGATGCCGAGGTCGTCGATGGGGGTGGAGACCGAGATCATCGGTGCGCCAGCGTACGCCCAGCGACCGGGCTCCCGGCCGGGTCGACCACCGCCGGGGCCCCGGTCCGGCGGTAGCGTCGGGGCGTGGTCATCGTCGCCGTCTCGGTCCTCGGCTGGATCGTCCGGATCGTGGTGGGTGCCGCCGCGGTGGTGGCGATCTACGTGATCGGCGCCGGGATGCTGGCGAAGTTCAAGATCGCCCCGCCCGCCGAGCCCGATCCCGACTCGGTCGTGCCGGTCGACCTGCGCTTCCGGTGCATCGTGTGCGGAGCGGAGGTCACGATGACGGCGGCCAACACCGATTCGGAGATCGAGCCGCCCCGGCACTGCCGGGAGGACATGGTCCTCGTGACCGACGC
>JAFMJM010000031.1 GCA_017853455.1 Acidimicrobiia bacterium
AGACGGCCGGTCCGAATCCGCCCGTCCAGGCGGCGGGAGGCGCCGACGAAGCGGCGATCGGCGCGAGCTCGCGCACGACGCCGAGTGCCGCGGTGGCCCCGGAGCGGAGAGCGTCGTTGGACGCGGCCGGGTACATGGCGGTCAGCGCGCTCTGCACCTGGGCGGCCGTGACCCCACCGCCAGCGGGATCGAGCGACAGGCTCTGGAGCCGCGGCGCCGCGACGGCCGTCGACCCCCGGAGCGACAACGGCACGCCGTCGGCGACCCCGAGACCGCGCAGGAGATCCTCGCCCGACCGGGCGGTCGCCTGCAGGTAGCGGCCCAGCCAGCCGGTCGTGAGCGACGGGTCGGTGGCGCTCCCGCGCTCCATCATCGCCTGGGCGAAGAAGTGCGAGCGGTCCGGGTTGGGCGAGCCCGCCGCCGGAACGAACGCCGCCCTTCCCGATGCGTGGAGCGCCGCGATGCGGGTCATCGCCGGATGGAGCCCGAAGTGGGGGTCGACGGGGAGTGCGGCGGCATCGGGAATCGCCACGCCCGGTCGCGCCGCCGCCAGCGTCGGGTCGCCGAGTGGTGCCAGGAACGACAGGCCGTCAGCGGCACCCCGGAGGAAGACGTACACGAGCACGTTGCCGCTGCTCGAGGTCGCGGCTCCGGCGGGCGCAGCGAGGAGCGAGGGCCGCAGGACTGCAGTGGCGGCGAGGGCACCGGCGCCGAGGCCGGCGGCGGTCAGGAAGCCCCGCCGTCCGACGGGCCGGGTGAGCGGGACGACGAGGGGAAGGTCGAGGTCGTCGGACATCGCGCTCACCGGACCTGGTGCTGGGGGGACTGCAGGACGAGCGCGATGGCCGAGCGCGACCACGCCGGGTTCCACCGGGTCGTGGCGGTCAGGCCGATCGCGGTCAGGATCGCCGACCGGGCGGTGCGGTCGAGCGGCTCGCCCAGGACCGAGACGGCGATGCGGTCGAGCGCGTCACCCAGGGTGGTGGGGGCTGGGCTGCCGAGGATGCGGGCGGGGTCGAACGTCGGGGCCGGGAGGCCGAAGCCGTTGCCGGCGCGGGTGGCCAGGTTCCAGCGGGTGACGAGCGAGCCGGCACCGGTCCAGGCGCCGTCGCGATCGGGGTACCCGTCGGGAGTCGGCCACGCGTGGGGGATCTGGTCGAGCTGGCCCAACTGGCTCATCGTGAACGCGGCGAAGTCACCGGCCCGGGCGGGGTCCCACTGCAGGCGGAGGGCGCGCAGCGTCGCGGCGTAGTACTCGAGCGGACGCCGGACCCGCCGACCGGCGGACTCGCCGAAGGCGGTCGACGTGAGGATCGACCGGACGGTCGGTGCGATCGCGGTGTCGTTCGCCAGGTAGACGCGGGCGGCGTCGGTGACCACGGCGTCGGTGGGGCGCACGTGCTCGCCGACGAAGCGGACCGCCAACTTGTGCGCCAGGCGAGCGGCGGTCCGGGGGTGGTGGGCGAGATGCACGAGGAGCGACTCGCCGGCCGGAACACCGTCGAGACCGGCCGGGCGCCAGCCCAGCACGTCGCCCCCGGTGCCGAGCGGTCCGATGGCGTGCCACTCGGGGCGGAACAGGAAGGTGCCCGTGCGGTTGGTCAGACTCCAACCCGACAGGAGCCAGGCGACCTCCTTGACGTCGGTCTCGTCGTAGCCGCCGTCGACCCCGACGGTGTGTAGTTCCAGCATCTCGCGGGCGTAGTTCTCGATCGGCAGGCGGCCGTGGTCGACGCGCGACAGGGCCTGGTCGAGGTAGATCAGCATGGCGGGGGACTTGGCCACCGCCACCAGGAGGTCGGCGAACCGTCCGGTCGCCAGGGGTCGGACGACGTCGCGGTCGTGGGCCGGGCAGTGCGGACCGGCCGCGTTGTTGGTGACGTCGACGTTGAAGTGGTTCCACCAGAAGTCGACCAGCACCTCGTGGAGTTGACGGCGGCCGAAGACCGCTCGGGCCGCCGTGGCGGCGGCGAGGTCGCTGCGCACGGCCCCGGGTTGGGGTCCGGCGGCGATCTGGTCGGCCGTCTGACCCACCCGGGGCCAGGCGGTCACGATCGCGTCGGCGGCCGAGTCGTCGATGGCGGTCCACGCCAACTGACCGTCGATCCAGGCAGTGGGGCCGACGGCCCGGATCTCGGCGAGGAGGTCGGGGGTCGGGCCGTACGAGCAGCGGCGGGCGACGTGGAGGGCGAGGGCGGCGTCGCCTCGCGCCAGGGTCGACGTCGTGGTGGTGCTCGCCGGGGTGGTCGACGTGGTCGTCGGGGCGGGCGGCCGGGTCGTGGTCGTCGGAGCCGGCGCACTTGTCGTGGTCGAGGCGGGTGCCGACGTGGTGGTGGTCGGCCCCGCAGTGGTGGTGGTGGTGGTGGTGGGCAGCGTCACCCGGGGCGGACGGACGGCGGCCACGGCCAGGGCTCCCACCCCGGTGAGCAGGCTCCGGCGACCCAACCGACGCTCGGGCGCCGACCCGGCCTCGGTGCCGGAATGCTGATCGGTGGGGTCGGCGTCCATCACGCTCCTGTCATCGGCGGGGGACCCGTCGGACTGAAGAACGACCGAGGCCACGGGCCGGGTTCCCGGTCCGCTCGTCGCCCCGCCGGGGCTTGATAGCGTCCGCGTCGTGCATCGCCGACCCGCCAAACTCATCGCCGTTCTGGTCCTCGTGCTCTCCGCCGGGATCGCTGTCGTGGGGGGTGGCGGGGCAGCCGGTGCCCGGGTCGTCGGACAGACTCTGCCCGGCGAGCCCGCTGCTCCGGGTGACGTCGGGCCCGGGACGCCGAAGTACGCCGTGGGGCGGCGCACGATCGTCGTGACCACCGAACCGGGCCGGACGGTGCCCGTCGACGTGTGGTACCCCGCCGATCCGGCGACCACCGGGGCGAAGACCGTGTACGCCATTCCGGGAGCGTCGTACTCGTCGTCGGTCGCGTTCGACGCGCCGCCCGTGGCGTCGGGTGGCCCGTTCCCGCTCGTGGTCTACTCCCACGGCTCGGGTGGCCAGCGCTTCATCTCGGCGTTCATCACCGAGGCGCTCGCCGCCCGCGGGTACGTCGTGGTGGCCGCCGACCACCTCGGCAACACGGCGCTCGACGACTTCACCGGCACCACCAAGACCCGGGAGGAGATCGTCCGGCTCCGCCCGGTCGACATCCGCGCCGAGATCGCGGCGATCACCGCCGCGTCGGCCGACCCCACGAGCCCGTTCGCCGGTGCCGTGGACGCCGATCGCGTCGGCCTGATCGGACACAGCGCCGGGGGAGCCGGGGTGTTGATGACGGCGGCCGGACGGGACGGTGCCGCCGTTCCCGAAGGTCTGCGTGCCGTGGTGGGGCTGGGGACGTACGTGGAACCGGTGACGGACGCCGAGCTCCGACGGATCGAGGTCCCGACCCTCCTGCTGAGCGGCACGCTCGACGACACGACACCCATCGCGACCGAGACCGTGCGCGCGTGGAAGCGCCTCGGCGCGGATCCGCTGATCCGGGTCGACCTGAAGGACGTGGGGCACCAGTCGTACACCGACGTCTGTTACTACTCCGAACTCGTCGACGCGCGTCCCGATCTGGCTCCGGCGATTCGGGAGGCCATCAAGTCTCGCGACGACCAGGCCTGCACCGAACGGTTCCTCGACGCCGACCGGGCCCACCGCATCATCGACCGTTGGGTGATCGGCTTCCTCGACCGCTACGTCAAGGGTCAGCGCAACGCCGGGAAGCTCCTGCGGGCGGAGGACCCGAAGATCGAGGTGGTGAAGGTCCACCGATGACGGACGGCGTCGACCCCCGACCCGATTTCGTGATCGCGGGTGCGACGGTCGTCGACGGAACCGGCGCGCCGGGTCGGACCGCCGACGTGACGGTCCGCGGCGGTCGGGTCGTCTCCGTGGGCCGATGCGCAGACGAGGTCTGCGAGCGGATCGAGGCCGACGGCCTGATGCTGGCGCCGGGGTTCGTCGACCCGCACACCCATTACGACGCCCAGCTGTTCTGGGACCCGGCGGCGTCGCCGTCGAACCTCCACGGTGTCACCAGCGTCGTCGGCGGGAACTGCTCGTTCGCCCTCGCGCCGCTCCACGCCTCCGACGCCGAGTTCACCCGGCGGATGATGGGTCGGGTCGAGGGGATGCCGCTCGGTGCGCTCGAGGCGGGAGTCCCGTGGTCGTGGACGACCTTTGGGGAGTACCTCGACGCCCTCGAAGGGCGGATCGCCGTCAACGCCGGGTTCTTCGCCGGCCAGTCGGCCCTGCGGCGTTTCGTGCTCGGTCCTGACGCCAACGTCACCGCCGCCGACGCCACCACGCTGCCACAACTCGAGGCCGCGCTGGCCGAGGCCCTGGCGGCCGGGGCGCTGGGCCTGTCGGTCGACGGCTCGACGGCCCATCAGGACGCCGACGGGGCGCCGATCCCGGCGAAGGGTGCCGACGCCGACGAGCTCCTGGCCCTGGCCGCGGTGGTCGGCCGGTTCCCCGGCACCGCCCTGGCCGGCATCTTCGACGGCGGCAGCACCGGCTGGTCCGAGGCCGAGCTCGACCTGCTCCCGCGGCTCTCGGCCACCGCCGACCGCATCCTCAACTGGAACCTGCTCGTCGTCGACGCGGCGTTTCCCGAGCGGATCGACCGGCAGCTCGCGCTCTCCGACCGGGCCCGCTCGGTCGGCGGTCGGATCGTGGCGCTGTGCATGCCGACCCTCGTGCCGATGACGATGAGTTTCGCCAACTACTGCGCGCTCTTCCTCATCCCGGGCTGGCGTGAGACGATGGCACTCGAGCCCGCCGAGCGGAGCGCGGCCCTGCGCGACCCGGCGGTCCGGCGCCGTCTGGAGGCGGCGGCCAACCACGAGGACGCCGGGATGTTCCGGGTGCTCGGAGACTTCGCCGGCTACCGCATCGGCGAGACGTTCGCACCGGGCAACGCCGGTTGTGCGGGTCGAACGGTCGGGGAGATCGCCGCCGAACGGGGCGCCGACCCGTTCGACACCCTCATCGACGTCGTCCTGGCCGACGACCTTCGCACCGTCCTGTGGCCGCCGCCGGCCGGTGACGACGACGCCCACTGGCGGCTCCGGGAGCGCGTCTGGGCACATCCCGACGTGCTGCTCGCCGGGTCCGACGCCGGGGCGCACCTGGATCGGATGTGCGGCGCCCCGTACCCGACCCAGTTCCTGGCCGACTGCCTCCGGGGTCGGCGGTCGATGCCGGTCGAGCAGGCCGTGCACCACCTGAGCGACCGACCGGCCCGGATGTTCGGGCTGCGGGATCGGGGGCGGATCGCCGAGGGGGTCCACGCCGATCTGGTGCTCTTCGACCCGACGACCGTGGGGTCCGAGTCGGCCCGCCTGGTGCACGACCTGCCGGGCGGTGCGGTGCGCATGACCGCCGGTGCGGTCGGGGTGCACCGGGTCTTCGTCAACGGGGTCGAGACCGTGCGCGACGGCCGGGCGCTCGACGCCCGACCCGGACGGGTCCTGCGGTCGGGGCGTGACACCGAGACCGTCACCGCACGGTGAAGGGCGCCGCCCGGGCTGCCCTGAGGCGGATCGACCCGATCGTCGCTGCCGCCGTCGTGCTCGGTGGCGTGTCGGCGGCGTTCGTGCGGTCGTACGCGTTCCCCCACTTCTCCTCCGACCGCGACGAACCCGTCTACCTGCTGCAGGCCCGGGCGCTCCTCCAGGGTCGGCTGTGGTTGCCCGTCTACCGCGACCTGCCCTTCTTCCAGCCGTGGCTGACCGGGGTGCGCGGTGGCAAGTTGCTGATCGAGTTCCCGCCGGGGTGGCCGCTCGTCCTGGCGATCTCCCGGACTCTGACCGGCGGCTTCGTCCCCGCCCTCGTGGTCGTCGCCGCAGCCACCGTTGCGGCCGCCACCTGGCTCGCCTGGGAGGCGACGCAGCGGCGCGACGTCGCGCGGGTCGCAGCGTGGCTCACGGCCGGGGCACCGATGTTCGCGGTCCAGAGTGGCATCTTCGTCAGCTACCTCTGGACGCTCTGCCTGGGGCTGGTCTTCGCTGCTGCGGCGGTGCGCGGGTGCCGGACGGGCGCTCGCCGACCCTTCGTGCTGGCCGGGCTCGCGCTCGGGCTGATCTTCGCGACCCGTCCGTTCGATGCGTTGGTGTGGGGATTGCCAATCGGCGTCCTGGTGCTGGCGAGCGCGTGGCGCGGGGGTGTCGAGCCGATCCGCAGGATCGCCCGACGGCTCGCGGCGCTCGGCGTCGGAGTGGCGGCGCCGGTCGTGGCGATGCTCGCCTACAACGCGGCGCTGAGCGGCGATCCGTTGCGGTTCCCGATCGAGGCTGCCGATCCGCAGAACCGGTTCGGGTTCGGGACCCGCTCGATCATGACCGGCGCCGCGACGTTCCGGTACACGCGGCGCGACGCACTGCACGCCGTCGGCGCGAACTTCACCGGCGCCCAGGTGTGGGTGGCGGGCGGCTTTCTCGGGGTCGCGGCGGCGCTGTGGGGCGTCTGGCTCGCCCGACGGCAGGGCACGACCTGGGCGCTGCTGGGCCTGGTCGTGACCTGCACCGTGGGGTACGCCTCCTACTGGGGCCTGACCCTCATGGGCAACGGCGCACCCCTGATCGGGCCGCAGTACTACCTCCCGATGCTGGCGCCCGTGGTGGTGCTGGGAGCGATCGGTCTCGTGGAGGTGTGGGACCGTCGCCGCTGGGTGGCGGCCGTGGCCGGGATCGCGCTCGTGGCGATCACGGTCCCCACCACGGTCGACCGGCTGCGGGTCAACCGGGGGTTCGCCGCCGACTCCTACGCGTCGGCCTGGCGGGCCCTCGACCGGTTCGGGGTGCCGCACAGCCTGGTGTTCGTCCCCGCCGGCGGTGAGCCCTACCTGCTGGCCGGACTGCCGTTCGCCGGCAACGGACCCGAGCTGGTCGGCGATCGTCTCTACGCGGTGGATCGCGCTCCCGACCTGGTCGACCTGGCGGCGACCACCGACCGGACGCCGTTCCGGCTGTTCGACCGCTACCGGCGAGAACGTGGGGGGATCCGGTCCGTCAGCAACGTCGAGCGGCTCCGGACCACCACCGCCGGCGCCTTCACGGTCGACCAGCGGGTGTTCAACGACACGGGGGCTCCGGTCGTGCGGGCCTACTTCCAGGTCGGCGACCGCTTGGACCAGGTGGTGCTCGACGAGGCGTCGACGGCCGGCCGGTCCTACACCGTTCGCTGGCTGGTTTCCGCCCGGCCCGTCCGTGACCCGGGCGATGCGTCTGCTCTGCACTCGGAGGTGGCGCCCGACGGCCCGGCGTGGTTGGTCGTGGGGGCGCGCCTCGGTGACACCGCCCTCGGCGGGGTCCGGGACCCCGGCGTCGATGCGGCGTCGGAGGTGCGGTGGGCGGTGGGCAACCGGGACGGTCGGCTCACCGTGATCACCCCGGCCCGACGGTTCCGCGTCCTCGACACCGACTTCGGACGCCTCTGGATGGAGTCGGGGCCCACCCGCCGGTCCGTCGCGACGCTCTCCCCGCTCGGAGTGGGCGCCGAGCCCTGAACGACGGCGCCGCGGCGTACATTCGCCGGGTGGGAATCGAGGTCTTCGAGGTCGCCGACCCGGCTGCGGTGGCGCACTTCCGGGGTGCGGGCTGGGTGTGCACGACGGATGCCGCCGGGCCCCCGGCGGCCGTCCTGCAGGCCTGGGCCGACGAGGTCACCGCGCTCGACCCGGCGACCGGGGTGCTCCACTACGACGAGGTGTCGGACCACGGGCCCCTGCGCTGTCGGAGCGAGCACTTCGTCGACGTGCACGACGGGCTTCGCGCGTTCCTGACGGTCGGAGCGATGCCCGACACCGCCGGCGCCCTGCTCGGCGAGCCGGCGGTGCTCTACAAGGAGAAGTTGAACTACAAGCTGGTCGGGGGTGCCGGATATTCACCGCACCAGGACGCGCCGGCCTACCGGTTCGTCGACGTCCACGTGTCGTGCATGGTGGCCATCGACGACGCCACCGCCGACAACGGCTGTCTCGAGGTCGTGAGCGGTGCCCACGACCGGATCTGGCCCCAGGACGAACGCGGCTGCGTCGCCGCCGACGTGGTCGCGTCGATGACGTGGGAGGTCGCGGCGGTGCCGGCCGGTGGGACCCTCTGGTTCCACTCGCGCACGCCGCACCGGAGTGGGCCGAACCGCTCCGACCGACCGCGTCGGGCGCTCTACCCCACGTACAACGCGGTGCGCGAAGGCGACCTCCGCGACGACTACTACGTGCGCAAGCGCGCCGAGCTCGCCGCCGCGGGCGCGCTCGGCTCCCGGGTGTCGCTGATCGGCGACTTCGAGGGTGAGCTCGCACGATGAGCGGCATCGACGAACTGATCGACCTCTACGAGCGGTGGGGGAGCGAGACCTACGACGAGGTCGTGACCCAGACGGACCACGCGGTGCAGTGCGCGGCGCTGGCGCGCCGGGCCGGCGCGCCGGACGCATTGGTCGCGGCGGCGCTGCTCCACGACGTCGGACACCTGCTCGACCTGGCCGACGACGGCGGGTTCGTCGCCGGGGTCGACCGGCGCCACGAGGATCGGGGTGCCCGCCACCTGGCGACGTGGTTCGGACCGGCGGTCACCGAGCCCGTCCGGATGCACGTGGAGGCGAAGCGCTACCTCTGCGCCGTCGATCCCGCCTACGCCGCCGGGCTCTCCGCGGGCTCACGGCGCAGCCTGGTCGTGCAGGGCGGACCGATGGACGACACCGAGGTGGCGGGGTTCACGGCGCTCGCCGGTGCGGACGGTGCGGTCGCCCTTCGCCGGTGGGACGACGCCGGCAAGGTGACGGGGCTCGACCGACCGCCGTTCGCCGCCTACCGCGAGCTCCTCGCCGGGCTCACGCGAGCTTGAGGAAGAGCCGCTCGACCTCGGCGACGGGGTAGCCCTCGGCCTCGGCCCGGTCGGGGTCCTGGAGGCACTGGGTGAGGCCGGAGGCGAGGAGCTTGAAGCCGACCTGCTCCATCGCCTTGGTGACCGCAGCGATCTGGGTGACCACGTCGCGGCACTCGCGCTCCTCGGCGAGCATGCCCTGGATGCCCCGGACCTGGCCCTCGATGCGCCGCAGGCGGCGCTGGAGGTCGGCGACGACGTCGGGATCGATCTGCACGGTGGGTCCTCCTCGGCGGGACGGGTCCGGTCGCGACACGCATGGTATACCCTTGGGGGTATCAGATCGCACCCCGGCCACCGCCGGGCGAGGAGGACGGCATGGGACGACGCATCGTCATCGTGGGTGGGGTGGCCGGCGGGATGTCGACCGCCACCCGGCTCCGCCGGCTCGACGCCGCCGGCGAGATCACCGTGCTCGAGAAGTCGGGCCACGTCTCGTACGCCAACTGCGGCCTGCCGTACTTCGTGGGCGGGGTCATCGAGGAGGAGGAGGACCTCCTGCTCCAGACCCCCGAGCGCCTGTTCGAGCGGTTCCGCCTCGACGTCCACGTGAACTCCGAGGTGGTCGCGGTCGACGCGCCCGGTCACACGGTCACGGTGCGCGACACCACCGACGACACCGAGCGGGTCGTGCCCTACGACAAGTTGGTCCTGAGTCCCGGCGCCCTTCCGGTCCGTCCGCCCATCCCGGGCTTCGACCGGGTGCGGGTGCTCCGGACGGTCGAGGACGCCACGCGGCTCGCCGGGATGGTGGGCGACCGCCCGGCCGACGCCGTGGTCATCGGTGCCGGGTTCATCGGGCTCGAGACCGCCGAGAACCTGGCGCACGCCGGCATCCCGGTGACCGTGGTCGAGGCGGCCGACCAGGTGCTGACGCCGCTCGACCCCGAGCTCGCGGTCCTCGTCGCCGCGGAGCTCGTGCGCAACGGCGTGCGCGTCGAGACCGGCGTCGCCGTCACCGAGATCACCGAACGGGAGGTCGTGCTCGCCGACGGCCGGCGCCTGCCCGGCGAGTTGGTGATCGGCTCGATCGGGGTCCGCCCCGACGTCCGGCTCGCCGAGATGGCGGGCATCGCCCTCGGCCCGACGGGCGGCATCGCGATCGACGAGGCCAACGTCACGAGCGATCCCGACATCTACGCCGTGGGCGACGCCACCGAGAAGTTCGACTCGGTGGGTGGCGGCACGTCGCTGATCGCGCTGGCCAACGTCGCGAACCGGCAGGGCCGCCGGGTCGCCGACCACATCTGTGGCCTGCCGTCGCACCGGGCGCCGTCGCTCGGAACGGCGATCGTGAAGGTGTTCGACCTCACCGCGGCCATGACGGGTTGGAACGAGAAGCGCCTCCGCGCGGCCGGCCGTCCGTACCGGGCGCTCCACTCGCACCCGATGAACCACGCCTCGTACTACCCGGGGGCGCAGCAGATGTCGCTGAAGCTCCTGTTCGATCCCGACTCGGGGGCGATCCTCGGCGCCCAGGGCGTGGGTGGCGACGGAGTCGACAAGCGCATCGACGTCCTGGCGACCGCCCTCACCGCCGGCATCCCGGCCGAGGAGCTCGCCGACCTCGAGTTGGCGTACGCGCCGCCGTTCTCGTCGGCGAAGGACCCGGTCAACATGCTCGGCTACATGGCCGAGAACGCGCGGACGGGGGAGTGTGACGTGGTGTCGCCGGACGAGGTCGACGACCTCGTGGGTGCGGGCTGGGTGCCGCTCGACGTGCGCACCGCCGCCGAGCACGCTCGCGGCGCCCTGCCCGGAGGCGTCGTGGCGCCCCTCGACGAGCTCCGGGAGCAGCTCCCCGACCTCGGTGCCGGACCGTTCCTCGTCTACTGCGAGGTCGGGCAGCGCGGGCACACCGCGACGACCCTCCTCCACGAGCTGGGCGTCGAGGCCCGCAACCTCGACGGCGGCTATCGCACCTGGCGGGCCTGGACCGCCGCCCGCGACCAGGACCCGACCGCCCTGGCCTGAGCCGGGGCGGGCCGTCGGAGGGGCGTCCCGGGGTCCGGTGCCCGTGGTGGCCCCGAGCCGAGCCGTGTCGCACCCGTGTGCTGTGATGGTCCCATGACGGCGGAACGGCTCGTGGTGGTCGACGTGGAGACGACCGGCTTCCGGACGACCGACCGCGTCGTCGAGGTGGCGGCGGTGTCGCTCGACGCCCGCACGCTCGAGGTCGTCGACGAGTTCGAGACCCTGGTCAACCCGGGCCGGGGAGTCGGGCCGACCGCCGTCCACGGCATCACCGACGCCATGGTCGTCGACGCGCCGTCGTTCCGGGGAGTCGCCGCCGAACTCACCGAACGGCTCCACGGGGGCGTGCTGGTGGCCCACAACCTGCGGTTCGACCAGCGGATGCTCAATCAGGAGTACGAGAAGTTCATGGACGAGCCCGACTGGGGCACGGGCATCTGCACCTACCGGCTCTCGGGGCTGAAGCTGGCGGCGGCGTGCGAGGCGCACGCCATCTCGTTGCACGGCCACCACCGCGCCCTCGACGACGCCCGGGCCGCGGCCGAATTGCTCCGCCGGGTCATCGACCCGGCAGCCCCGATGGGCCCGGTCTCGGTGCCGCCGATGGCCGGGATCGCTCCCGAGCGCCTCCTCACCCGTGCCCAGGTGGCGGGTCGCTGACCCTGCCCTGCGGGCTCAGCCCAACTCGAGCGTCGTCACCCCGACCACCCGGTCGAGGTCGAGGACGGGTGGGGTCCCGAAGTACATCCGGCGGGTGGTGAACCCCGGTGTCATCCCGTGGGCGGCGACGAGCGCCCGCCCCGACGGGTTGGGGTCGGGGACGTCGATGTACACCGGACCCTCGGCGTCGGCGACGAGTGCCCGCCACAGCGAGTCGGTGGTGGCGGGGTCGTCGGCGAACAGCGGTCCGACCTTGGCGCCGTCGACGCACGGGCGGCGCAGTCCCCAGCCCACGAGTCGGCCGTCGCGGACGACGGCGCGCGCCACCACCGACGGTGCGGCCAGCCACGCGGTCAGGAACGCCGAGCGGTCGCCGACCACGCAGCCCCGCTCGTACTCCACGAGATCCGCCACGGCCACGGTCCGGGCGTCGACGGTTGCGTCGGGGTCGACGGGGGTGGTCGCCGCGTTCGGGTCCCACCGCCATCGCGTGGTCGTGGAGGCGGGCACGGCGCCGTTGCGGGCGTAGAGGGGCTCCTGCTCGAGGACGGCGTCGAGACCGATGGTGCGGTCCCCGGCGAATCCGAGGGCCGCCTGCATCAGGGCGAAACCGAGGCCCTCGCCCCGGTGGGTGGGGTCGGCGATGAACAGGCCGCCGAAGGCGTACGCGTCGCTCCAGCGCACCACCGACGCAACGACGACCAGGCGACCGTCGATCTCGAGTCCGAGGAAGCCCCCCGGGTCGGCGGCGAAGAACGGCTCGGCGTCGTGGAGCCCCGGGTTCCAGCCCTCGACCGCCGCCCACGTCAGGGCGGTGCGGAGCCCGGCGAGGTCGAGGTGCACGAGACGGGGTTCGGACACGTTTCTGCACTCCGGGATCGGGGCGGCCGGCGGGACCGGGACGGCGGACGTGTTGGCGGGGATCCCGCCCGACGGCAATGATGCCCGACGTGGCCGACGATGCGTCGTACGTGATTCGCAGCGGGGTCGGCGCCCTCCAGCGGCTCGAGCTCCTCGCCGAGATCTGCGGCCCGGCGACCGACGCCTTCCTGGAGCGCAACGGCGCCGAGCGGGCACGTCGCTTCCTCGACGTCGGCTGCGGCATCGGAGCCGTGGCGAACCGGATGGCGTCGGCGGGCGTCCCGCACGCCGTCGGGATCGACATCAACCCCGAGGTGGTGGCGGGGGCGAGTGATCGGGCCCGACGGGCCGGTTCGGGAGCGACCTTCCAGGTGGCCGGGCTCGACGATCTCGGACGCGGCGATCTGGTCGACTTCGACGTCGTCTACGTCCGGTGCGTGCTGAGCCACCTCCCCGATCCGCTGCCGGCGCTGCGGTCGCTCCTCGCCGCCACCCGACCGGGCGGGCTCGTCCTGGTCGAGGACGTCGAGGTCGGCGCCACGTGGTCATCGCCGGCGGAGCCGGCCTTGGCCCGTCATCTCGATCTGTACGTGGCGGCCGCACGGGGCATCGGCGCCCGGCCCGACGTGGGACCCGATCTCGCCCCGGGCCTCCGGTCGCTGGGTGCGACCGACGTCACCGTCGACGTCGTGCAGCCGGTGCTGCGGACACCGCAGGCGCTGCGCATCCACGCCCGGACCATGGAGGCCATCGCCGGACCGGTCCTGGCCCAGGGGTTGGCGACCACCGATGAGTTCGACACGCTCGTCGCCCGCCTCGACGCCTGGGCCGACGAACCCGGCGTGGTCGCGACCCTTCCCCGGTTCGTGCAGGTGGGCGGCCGGAGGCCGACCGGCTGATGGACACCGACGCCCCGCTCGATCCGGTGCTCGAGGAGGTCCCGCTGGGTGACCGGTGGCCGACCGTGGACCCGTTCCTGTTCTGCGTGCACCACGTCGACCACTATCCGGCAGGTGACGGGGCCTTCGGTCCGGCGGCGTCGTTGGCCGGTCGGGACCTCGGCATGGACTTCGCCGGGATCGACGGCTGGCGGATGTACCACGGCCACACCGTGCCCGGGTTCCCCCAGCACCCGCACCGGGGCTTCGAGACCGTGACCTACGTCCGCCGGGGCCTGATCGACCACGCCGACTCGCTCGGGGCGGCCGCCCGCTTCGGGCGCGGCGACGTGCAGTGGATGACCGCCGGGAAGGGCGTCGTCCACGCCGAGATGTTCCCGTTGCTCGACGTCGCCGCACCCAACGACGCCGAGTTGTTCCAGATCTGGTTGAACCTGCCTGCCGCGTCGAAGTTCGCCGACCCGTGCTACTCGATCTTCTGGGACGACGAGATCCCGCGGGTCGTCGAGGTCCACGACGGTGCCACCACCGAGGTGACGGTCATCGCCGGCCGCCTCGGCACCGCCGATCCGCCGTCGCCGCCTCCGGCGTCGTACGCCGGTGATGCCGGGCACGACGTCGCCATCTGGCACGTCCGGTGCGAGGCCGGAGCGCGCTGGACGCTGCCCGCCGCGAGTGCCGCCGACACCGTCCGGATCGCGTACGTGTTCGACGGTGACGGGGTGGCGTTCGGGAGCCGTCCGATCGGTCGGGACACCGCGGTGCGCCTCGTGGCCGACGTGCCGGTCCCGGTGACGAGCCCCGGCGGTGGGGAGTTCCTGGTGCTCCAGGGGCGGCCGATCGGCGAACCGGTGGCCCAGTACGGCCCGTTCGTCATGAACCACCGCCACGAGATCGTCGAAGCCGTCGAGGACTACCAGGCGACCGGGTTCGGCGGTTGGCCCTGGCCCGACGACGGCCCGGTGCACGGCGCCGACCCCTCCCGGTTCGCCCGGCACGCCGACGGTCGCACCGAGCGTCGCGCCGACGGTGACGCGCGATCCGATCCGGTCCCCACCCCGACACCGAGGAGTTCCGATGGCTGACACCGCTGCCGAAGCACTGGTCCGCGAGTTCTGTGACGCCTGGTCGCGGCGCGACGTCGACGAGCTGCTGGGGTGGTTCCACCCCGACGCCGTGTACCACAACATGCCGTTGCCGCCCGCCGAGGGGCTCGACGCCATCCGCGGGGTCCTGGCGATGTTCGTGCCGATGGCCGACGAGATCGTCTTCGAGATCCACCACGTGGCGAGCACCGACGCGGTCGTGTTCACCGAGCGGACCGACCACTTCACGACGGGCGGTGTCACCACGTCGCTGCCGGTGACCGGAGTCTTCGAGCTGCGCGACGGGCGCATCGCCGCCTGGCGCGACTACTTCGACCTACAGAGCTTCCTCGGGCAGTCGGGCTGAACCGGGGCCCCGCTCCGACCAGGGGTCACTCGGGGTCGTTGAGCTCGCGGTAGACCGAGCGCAGGACCCGGTCGGTCTCTCCGGCGGTCTCGCTCACGGCCCGGGCCGAGGCGGCGAGCCGCTCGGGGTCGGCGGGCGGCTGCGCCCGGCGGACCTGGTGGTCGGCGTCGATCTGCTGGCCGAGGCCCTGGAGGGCCCGCCGGGCGCGCTCGACGAGCTGGCGACAGTCGTCGTCGGGGGCGGCGCCGGCCATCTCGCCGTAGCTCCGGATCGAGGTCACCAACTGCGAGACGATGGGGCCGGTGACCGCCGCTCCGGTGGCGACCTGGCGCACGCAGGCGCCGGCCTCGGCGGTGGCGGCCGCCGCTCGCTCGCGCCACGCGGCGCGGGCCGCTCCGCCGCGGGGGCCACCACGTGAGCGGGTGCTTCCGGCGTCGCGACCCGGGTCGTCGCCCGATCCCCGGCGCCGCAGGGCCAGCACGAGGAGGACCACCAGGATGATCACGCCCACGGCGATGAGGGCGATGGCGAGCCACGGGGTGGAGGACTTCGTGGTGTTCTCGGCGATGAGGGGCTGGGTGGGTTCGTCGAGGACGGTGGTGGTCGTGGTGGTGGCGCCCCCCGCTGCGGTCGTCGGGACGGCCAGGGTCGTCACCGCCGTGCTGGCCACCGGTGCGGTGACCGGGGTGGTCGGGGCCGTGGTGGTCTGGGCTCCGGCGACGCCCGCCGGAATCCCGACGGCGAGCACCAGGGCGGCGGCGGCCCCGACGGCGCGGGCGGTCTGGCGCAGACGTGCGGTGGAAAGGGTCGAACGGCCCATGGGTGACGCTCCTCGAGATCTCCGTCGGCACCTACGGTAGAGGGGGGCAGGGCCGGGAGGTCGGACCCCAGGTCGGGTCCACGGTGGGCCCGGCCCCGAGGAGGGCCCGTGCCGACGCCGGTGATCGAGACGATCGGTCTCTCCAAGGCCTACGGCCGGACCCGGGGCCTGGCCGACGTCGACCTCGTGGTCGAGGCCGGCGAGGTGTTCGGGTTCCTGGGTCCCAACGGTGCCGGCAAGACCACGATGATCCGGCTGCTGCTCGACCTGATCCGCCCGAGCCGGGGCGAGGCCCGGCTCTTCGGCCTCGACGCCCATCGTGACGCCGTGGCCGTCCACCGGCGCCTGGGCTACGTGTCGGGGACCGCACCGCTCATCGAGCGGATGACCGGCCGGGAGGTGTGCACCTGGCTGGGTCGGCTGCGCGGCGGGACGGACCCGGTGGTGCTCGAAGACCTGGCGGGGCGCCTGGGCCTCGACCTCGACCGCCCGGTGCGGGTGCTCTCGAAGGGCAACCGTCAGAAGGTCGCGCTGGTTCAGGCCTTCGT
>JAFMJM010000258.1 GCA_017853455.1 Acidimicrobiia bacterium
GTCGAGCGGCCCGAACGACGACCTCCCCGAGAGCACCCTCACGCTCCTGGGCGAGCAGGGCGTGACGCTCGAGTACTCGTCGACCCAGCCGAACCTGTTCCTCGACAGCATCCTGCCGCTGCTGCTGCCGATCCTGCTCCTCGTCGGCCTGTTCGCCTGGATGATGCGCCGCAGCTCGGCGCAGGCGACCGGCCTCATGAGCATCGGCCGCAGCCGGGCCAAGGTGTACAACACCGAGAAGCCCGCCACGACGTTCGCCGACGTCGCCGGCTACGGCCCGGTGAAGGCCGAGATCGCCGAGGTGGTCGACTTCCTGAAGCACCCCGACCGCTTCAAGGACATCGGCGCCCGCATCCCGAAGGGCGTGCTGCTCGTCGGACCGCCGGGCACGGGCAAGACGCTCATCGCCCGCGCGGTCGCCGGTGAGGCCGGCGTGCCGTTCGTGTCGGTCACCGGATCCGACTTCATGGAGATGTTCGTCGGCGTCGGTGCGGCCCGGGTGCGCGACCTGTTCCAGACCGCCCGCAAGCAGGCGCCGGCGATCATCTTCGTCGACGAGATCGACTCCATCGGCCGCAAGCGCGGTGCCGGACTCGGGGGCGGCCACGACGAGCGGGAGCAGACCCTCAACCAGATGCTCGCCGAGATGGACGGCTTCGAGGCCACCGAGGGCATCGTGATGATGGCCGCGACCAACCGCCCCGACGTCCTCGACCCGGCGCTGCTCCGCCCCGGGCGCTTCGACCGCCAGATCGTCGTCCCACTGCCCACCCAGGAGGAGCGCGTCGAGATCCTCGCCGTCCACCTGCGCACGAAGAAGGTCGCCGACGACGTCGACGTCGACGTCGTCTCCCGCGGCACCCCGGGCATGAGCGGTGCCGATCTCGCCAACCTGGTCAACGAGGCCGCGCTGTTCGCCGTGCGGCGCGGCGCGGAGGAGATCCACGCCGAGGACTTCGACGCCGCGCGCGACCGGATCCTGATGGGCCTGCGCCGCGAGTCGATGGCCCTCACCGACGAGGAGAAGGAGGTCGTGGCCTACCACGAGGGTGGTCACGCGGTCCTGGCCTACGTCCTCGACAACGCCGATCCGGTGCACAAGGTGACCATCCTCCCGACGGGCATGGCCCTCGGCGTCACCCAGCAGCTCCCCCTCGAGGAGCGCCACATCTACAAGCAGGAGTACATCAACGACTCCATCGCCGTGGCGCTCGGCGGGCGGCTCGCCGAGGAGATCGTGTTCGGCCACCTCTCCACCGGCGCCCAGAACGACCTGGTGCGCGTCACCGAGCTGGCCCGCCGGATGGCCCGCGAGTGGGGCATGTCGGAGCGGATCGGACCGATGGCCTGGGGCTCCCAGGGCCCCGTGTTCCTCGGCGAGGACCTCGTGCACACCCGCGACTACTCCGACGAGACGGCGCGGGTCATCGACGAGGAGGTCGAGCGGATCCTGCGCGACGAGGAGTCGCGGGCCCGGCGCCTCCTCGCCGAGCACCGGGCGGGCCTCGACGCCGTGGCCGTCGCCCTGCTCGAGCGCGAGACCATCGACGGCACCGAGGTCGGCGACCTCGTCGACGCCGCCATGGGTCGGCGCGCCGGTGGCTTCCGGCGCATCCGCCACGCCGACGGCACCGTCACCGAGGTCGCCAACACCGCCGTGCCGCGCGTGCGGGCGGTCGATCCGGACTCAGTCCTCGAGGGAACCCGGTCCCGGTTCGGGGACACTTCCCGGTGACCGGACGGCGCTGACGGCCGCGAACAGATCCGCCGGCTCGGGCGCCCCGACGAACGCCCGCCGCACCACGCCGTCGCCGTCGGAGATCAGGATCATCGGGATCGCCTGCACGTCGTAGCGGCGGTGCAGCGCCCGGTCGTCGGTCGCCTCCGCCGCGGCGATCACCGTGTCGTCGGCGGCCAGCGACGCGAGGAGCGGGCCGAGCCCCTCGCAGGAGTCGCAGGTGCGCGACCAGAAGTACGCGACCAGGACCGGGACCGTCGGCTCGGGGAAGTCGGCCCGGTCGAGCTGTCGGGGCACCGGGTAGGCCGTCCGCGGCGGGGGCACGGGCCGGGCCCGGCGCCGGACCACCGCAGCGACCGCCAGCACGACCACGATCACGGCGGCGGCGACGGCGAGCCGGACGAGCACGTCAGTCCGCCACCGGCACGGCCAACGACGCCGACACACCGGGGGCGTAGATCTCCCGGCCCACCACCACCGGACCGTCGGCGAACACCTCGAGGACCTGGTCGGGGCGGATGCCGAGGGACGGCAGGTCGATCCGGACCGTCCGCCCCGCCGGCACGGCGAAGGCCGGCGAGCTGGTCGGCCCGGCCGGGTCGCCGGCGGTGCGCGCCCGCACCTCGACCGTGACCGGTCGCCCCGACAGGTTGACGGCGGTCAGGGCCGTGGACGTCCCCGTCGGGCTGCCGGCGAGGGCCCAGTGCCGCGCACCGGCCGCGGCAGCCCCGGCGATGGCCAGCCCGCGCCCTTCGGCCCCGGCCCCCGAGGCCTCGACCACGTCGGCGACGATCGGCTGATCGGACCGGACGGTGAGGGCGAAGCCGCCGAAGGCGCCGGTGCGGCCACCGGGGTCGAGGGCGACCACCGAGCGCGACGGGACGACGATCTCGTCGGGATCGAGCGTGCCCTCACCCGGCAGCACCACCGAGACCGTCACCCGGGCGGGCGTGAGCGCGTCGTTGGCGAGCACCAGCGACGTCGTGGTGCCCGTGCCCGAGGCGCCGAACGGCAGGGTCCACCGCCGGCGGGCCCGGGTCACCCCGAGCGCCACACCGAGCCCCGACCGACCGTCGGTCCCGTCGGCGGTCACGACCTGCTCGGCCACGATCCGACCCGTGCGGGCCTGGACCACGGCCGCGACGTGCTCCTGGCGGGGAACCAGGTCGGTCACCGCGACGCGGACCTTGCTGCGGCGCTCGACCACGAAGCCCTGGACGTCGGACGGCTCGACCGTTCCGGCGTCGGTCACGAAGGCGATGTCGACGATCGCGTCGTCGCCGTAGGGATTGAACAGCTCGAGCCCGACCGTCGAGCCCTTGACGGTGCCCCCGGCCGCGAACCGCCACGACCGCGCCGGCTCGTGGGCGCAGGCCCCCATCGCCACGTCGGTGGGACCGCGCAGCTCGTGCTCGACCACCGCCTGACCCCCGGAGACCTCGACCACCACTCCCGGCGAACCGGTGGCCAGCACGTCGCCGACCCGGACGCGCCCGCGCTCGTACGCACCGAGACGGATCTCGCGCGACCGGGGGGCGTCCTCCCCGCCGGGCAGGACGGTGATCGTCGCCCGGACCACACGGGGCGAGAGGTTGCCCACGTAGACGGTCTCGTCGGTGGTGCCACCGACGTCGGCGCTGCCGGCCGCGCAGTACCAGGCGGTCGACAACGAGTCGGCCGGGGGGACGGCGGCGGTGTCGGCCGAGCCGCCCGCCGCCCGCGGACGTGCCACCGGGGCCGAACGGTCCCCGAGGACGACACCTCCGGCGACCAGGGCCGCCAGCACCACCAGCACGACGAGGCGGGCCACCGGGTTGCCCCGCCGTCGGCGCGGGTCGCGCTCGCCGGGATCTCCGGCGTCGTCGGGTCCGTCGGGTCCGTCCGGGCCGCCGGGACCGCCTGACTCCGAGCGGTCCCAGAAGTCGTCGTCGAGGTCGTCGTCGGGGTCGACCCCGAAGTCGTCGTCGTCGTGCTCG
>JAFMJM010000259.1 GCA_017853455.1 Acidimicrobiia bacterium
TGATCACCCCGAGCGAGCCCATCCAGGCCGCCAGCGCGGTCAGCAGGGAGAAGATCACCGACCCGAACGGGAAGGTCCCGTACGACGCGGCGAGGGAGAGCGTGTTGGCCGACGACAGCTGGTCCTGGGCGACCAGGTGGGGCACCGAGGCGTCCTTGGCCGGCCCCCACAGCAGGGTGAAGATCTCGAGGGCCAGGCTGATCAGCACCAGGGCGAGCAGACCGTCGACGAAGGGCAGGAGCATCAGGAGTCCGGCCCGCCCCAGGTCCGACACCACCATGACCTTGCGGCGGTCGAACCGGTCGAGGAGCACCCCGCCGATCGTGCCGAGGAAGAAGCCCGGCACCACCCGGGCCATCATCACGAGGCTGACGGCCGCTCCGGAGTTTCCCGACACGCGGGCGGCGATCGCCAGGATGGCGATGAGGCCGATCCAGTCGCCGGTCGACGACACGACCTGGGCGAACCACAGTCGGCGGAACGACCGCGTCCCGAAGACGCGCAGCGTCTCGGGGGGGACCGGGTCCTCGTCCGGACTGCTCGGGATGAACGGGGCCTGGTCCTTCACTCGGGACTCAGCCTAGGTCCGGGTCCCCCTGGGAGCCGGGCCCCGGCTCGATCAGGGGCGCCGCCGCCAGGACCGCGGCGGTGGTGGCCGGGGCCTTCTTCGCGGCCACCTTCTTGGCGGGGGTCTTCTTCTTGGCCGCCGCCTTCTTCTTGGCGGGAGCCTTCTTCTTGGCCGCCGCCTTCTTCTTGGCCGGGGCCTTCTTCTTCGCCGGGCCGCGGGCCTCCCGCTCGCGCAGGAGCTCCACCGCCCGGTCGAGGTCGAGCTCCTCGGGGGCGACGCCCCGGGGCAGGCTGGCGTTGACGGTGCCGTCGGTGACGTAGGGGCCCCAACGCCCCTCGAGCACCCGGACCGGCGCCCCGGAGTCGGGGTGGGCGCCGAGGTCGGCGAGCGGCGGCTTGGGCGCCGCCCGGCCGCGCCGCTTCGGCTGGGCGAAGATCGCCCGGGCCTCGTCGAGCGTCACCGAGAAGATCTGATGCTCGGTCTCGAGGCTGCGCGAGTCGGTGCCACGCCGCAGGTAGGGGCCGTAGCGGCCGTTCTGGGCGGTGACCATCTCGCCGTCGAGCTCGCCGACGTCGCGCGGCAACGCCAACAGGGACAGGGCCTCGTCGAGCGTGACCGACTCGGGCGTCATGTCGGCGAACAGCGACGCCCGGGGCGGCTTCTCGGCGCCCTTGACGCTCATGTCGAACTCACCGAGCTGCACGAACGGACCGAAGCGGCCGTTGAGCGCGAGCACGGTCAACCCGGTCGCCGGATCGACCCCGATCTCGCGCGGTCCGGCCGATCCCTTGGCGATCAGCTCCTCGGCCTTGGCGAGGGTGATCTCGTCGGGAGCGAGGTCGACCGGCATCGGGGCCTTGTCGTCCCCCCGCTCGATGGTGGCGCCGTTGTTCCAGACCCGCACCACGATCTGACGACCCTCGGCGTCGACGGCGACCGGCACGGCGTTGACCTCGGAGGGGTCGATGGTCGCCAGGTGCTCCTCGTCGACCAGCTCGCGCAGTCCGGCGGTGCCGTTGCCGAAGTAGAAGGAGTGCAGCCACTTCTCGGCCTCGCCCTCACCGCGGGCGACGGCGTCGAGCGCCTCTTCCATGGTGGCGGTGAAGTCGTAGTCGATCAGGTGCGAGAAGTGGCGCTCGAAGAGCTGCTGCTTCGCGAACGCGGTCCACGACGGCACCAGCGCGTTGCCCTTCTTCCAGACGTACTCGCGCGCGAGCAGCGTCTCGATCACCATCGCGTAGGTCGAAGGGCGCCCGATGCCGCGCTCCTCGAGCTCCTTGACGAGGCTGGCCTCGGTGTAGCGGGCCGGCGGCTGCGTCGTGTGCTCGACCGGCTCGAGGGCGAGGCACTCGAGCACGTCACCCTCGGCGAGCGCCGGCAGGACGGCCTCGCGGTTCTCGAGTTCGGCGTCGGGGTCGTCGGAGTCCTCGACGTAGGCCAGCAGGTACCCGGGGAACTCGATCGTGCGGCCCGTCGCCTGGAAGGTCGCCTCGGTCGTCGTGGCGGCATCGGTGGCGGTCGCGACGAAGCGCACGCTCACCCGCTGGATCCGGGCGTCGGCCATCTGGCAGGCGATGGTGCGCATCCAGACGAGCTCGTAGAGGCGCCGCTCGTCGGCCGACAGCTCGCCGCCCAGGGTGTCGGGGTGGCGGAACTGCGCCCCGGCCGGACGGATGGCCTCGTGGGCCTCCTGGGCGTTCTTGGCCTTGCCCCGGTAGGCCCGCGGTGCGTCGGGCAGGTACTGCTCACCGAAGCGGGACCGGATCTCGGACCGGGCGGCGCCGATGGCCTCCGACGAGAGGTTCGTCGAGTCGGTCCGCATGTAGGTGATGTAGCCGTTCTCGTAGAGCCGCTGCGCGACGGCCATGGTGCGCGCCGAGCTGAAGCCGAGCTTGCGGCCGGCCTCCTGCTGCAGCGTCGAGGTGATGAACGGCGCCTTCGGCCGTTCGACCGTCGCCTTCGACTCGACCGACGTCACCGTGAACGGTCGACCGTCGAGTCCGGCGACCAGCGACGCCGCGGCCGCCGCACCGAGGTGCTCGACCTCACCCGGCTTGGTGAGCGCACCGGTGTCGGGGTCGAAGTCGCGACCCGCCGCCACCCGTCGGCCCGCCACCAGCACCAGCGAGCCCGGGAACTCCGAGCGGTCGGCGCCGGTCGCCGCGCGGAACCGGCCGTCGACGTCCCAGTAGTCGGCGGCCCGGAAGCGCATGCGGGCCCGCTCCCGGTCGACCACCAGCCGGGCGGCCACGCTCTGCACCCGCCCGGCCGAGGTGGCACCGCCGGCCCGGCGCCGCATCACCAGCGACATCTCGTAGCCGAAGAGCCGGTCGAGCACCCGCCGACCGTTGGCCGCCTCGACCAGCTTCATGTCGAGCTCACGCGAGTTCTCGATCGCCTCCTCGATGGCGTCGCGGGTGATCTCGTGGAACACCATCCGCTTGACCGGCACCTTGGGCTTGAGCAGCTCGAGGACGTGCCACGAGATGGCCTCACCCTCGCGGTCCTCGTCGGTGGCGAGGTAGACCTCGCTGGCGTCCTTGAGGGCGGCCTTGAGGACCCGCACCTGGGCCTTCTTCGACTCGGGGACGATGAAGATGGGGTCGAAGTGGTGGTCGACGTCGATCGCCAGGCGCCGCACCAGCGGATCGGTGAACTCCTTCGGGACCTCCTTGGCGCTCCGGGGGAGGTCGCGGACGTGGCCGTAGCTGGCCAGCACCGTCACCCGGTCGCGACCGAGGAAGCCTTCGATGGTCTTCGCCTTGGCGGGCGATTCGACGATCACGAGCGGCTTGGGCACGGGACGCACCTCGGTCGGGGACGGGGTCACAGGGTCGGTGTGGCGGGACAGTCTGGCCGGATCGCGGCCGCTCGGCCCACCAATCGCCCCGATCGGCCACCGGCGGGGCCGTCGGGCGCCTCCGGACCGGGGCCGCGATCCCTTGCCCCGCAAGCCCGCCGGGGAGGCGGACCCGGCGTTAGTGTGCGCCGATGCTCACCTTCACCTCGCTGCTCGCCGCCGGGTTCCTCGATCCCCGCCACCTGATCGACTCCATGTCGCCCTACGGCGAGCTGGCCGTGATCCTGATCATCTTCGCCGAGACCGGCCTGCTGATCGGCTTCTTCCTGCCCGGCGACTCG
>JAFMJM010000260.1 GCA_017853455.1 Acidimicrobiia bacterium
CCGGCCTCGGCGAGCAGGGCCGGGTAGTCGACGTCGAGGAAGCCGCGCACGGTGAACAGCACCCGCGCGCCGCTCCGGGCGAGCACGTACGCCGCCTCGGTGCCCTTGAAGCGGGTGTTGACCGGCACCAGGACCGCCCCGGCGGTGGTGATCCCGAGGGCGGCGACGATCCAGTCGGGGGAGTTGGGAGCCCAGAGGGCCACCCGCTCGCCGGGGGCGACGCCGGTGGCGACGAGGGCGCGGGCGACGGCGTCGACCCGGGCGACCAGCTCGGCGTAGGTGAGGCGGACCCCGTCGGGGGTCACGGCGTCGACGACCGCCTCGGTCGCGGGCAGGCGGGCGGCGGTGTCGCGGAGCATGGCCGGGATCGACGGCCAGGTGACCTCGCTGCGCACGACCCGTCCTCCTCGCTCCACCGCCCCGGCTCGCCCCGGGCCGGTGCGGGCGGACGCTACCACCGGCAAGAACCCCGTTTCCAGATTCGAAAATCGGCTTATCATCGGGCCGCTCCCGCCGCCCGCCGGGATCGCCCGCACGACTCGGAGCCCGCCGTGCAGTCCGACCACGACTTCCATCCCCTGACCGTCCTGGCCGTCGTCGACGAGACCGCCGACACGCGGTCGTTCGTGCTCGACGTGCCGCCCGCCCTCGCCGACACCTTCGCCTACGCCGCCGGCCAGTTCGTCACCGTGCGCGTGGCGGTCGACGGCGCCGAGGTGGTGCGCTGCTACTCGATGTCGTCGTCGCCCGACGTCGGCGACCCGTTCACGACCACCGTCAAGCGGGTCCCCGGCGGCGTGATGTCGAACTGGATGCTCGACACCCTGACGGTCGGCGACGCGATCGACGTCCTGCGTCCGGCCGGGCTGTTCGTGCTCCACGACGCCGACGTGCCGGTCGTGGCGTTCGCCGGCGGCAGCGGCATCACCCCGATCTTCGCCATCCTCAAGACGGCGCTGGCGACCACCACCCGCGAGGTCGTGCTGGTCGACGCCAACCGCGACGCCGACTCGGTGATCTTCGCCGAGGCGCTCGCCCGGTTGGAGCGCGAGCACCCGGGACGCCTCACGGTCCACCGCCACCTCGACGCCGAGTCGGGGTTCCTCGACGTCGCGACCCTGCGTGGGTTCGTGGGTGACCGCACCGACGCGCACTTCTACGTGTGCGGGCCGACGCCCTACATGGACCTGGTCGAGGAGATGCTGGCGGGGATCGGCATCCGCCCGGGCCAGCTGTTCATCGAGCGGTTCGTCACGCCCGGCGACGTCCCGGCGATCACCGAGTCCTCCCACACCGACCAGGTGGTCCTGATCCTGGCCGGCAAGACCACCACGGTCGACTACAAGGTCGGCGACACGCTGCTCGACACCGCCCGCCGGGCCGGGCTGGCGCCGCCCTTCTCGTGCGAGCTCGGATCGTGCGCAACGTGCATGGCCCAGCTCGACGAAGGGTCGGCGACCCTGCGCATCAACAACGCCCTGACCCCCGACGAGGTGGACGCCGGCGTGGTGCTGACGTGCCAGGCCATCCCGACGAGCCGTCGGGTGGTCGTCAACTACGACGCCTGAGACCTCGGGCGGCGGCCGACCGCCGGCACCGGCTCAGAGGGTGCCGACGAGCGAGGCCATGAACGCCTCGGTGCGCTGCTTGCAGGCCCGCCGCTCTGCGCCGTCGGCACCGAACGGCACGACCCGGACTGCGAAGTCGGTCACGCCGGCGTCGCGGAACTGCTCGACCCGGGCGCGGACCGTCGCTTCGTCGCCGCCGCAGAGCACGTCGCCGACGTCGCGGGCGTCGCCCTCCTCGAGGAGGCGCTGGTAGTTGGGGGAGTACTCGGCGTGGCCGAGGATCTCGTTGGACCAGGCGCGGGCGGCGTCGAGGTCGGCGTCGCGGCACACGCACACCGGCACACCGGCCACGATGCGCGGAGCGGGGCGCCCGGCGGCCGCGGCGGCCGCGGTGAGCTTCGGTGCGACGTGCCCGGCGATGGCGCGCTCGTCGGCCATCCAGAGGATGGTGCCGTCGGCCCGCTCGCCGGCGATCTTGAGCATCAGGGGAGCGAGGGCGGCGAGCAGGATCGGGGTCGGACCGAGGTCGGTCACGTCGAGGGGGTTGTGGATGGTGAAGTCCTCGTTGACCACGTCGACGGGCCCGGGTCCGGCGAAGGCGACCTCGAGCACGTCGAGGTAGTTGCGCACCCGCACGGCCGGCTTGTCGTAGGGGAGGCCGAGCATGTCCTCGACGATCCAGTGGTGCGACGGCCCGAGCCCGAGGGTGAAGCGGCCGAGGCACGCCTCCTGGGTGGCGAGCACCTGCTGGGCCATCGCCACGGGGTGACGGGTCTGGAGGGGGACCACCGCCGTGCCGATCTCGATGGTCGAGGTGGCGTTGCCCATGAGCGCGGCGGCCGTCAGGGCGTCGAACTCGTCGGGGATCTGGGGGACCCACAGCGACTCGTAGCCGGCGGCCTCGGCGGCCTGCGCGGTGGCGATCATCCGGGCGACCTTCTGGCCGTAGCGGCCCCGGTCGGGGCCGGTCATCAGCCCGATGCGCATGCGGGTCCTCCAGGGATCGGTCGGGGTCCGGACCGACCCTAACGCCGCCGGAGCCGGGTCGGCAACGCCGTTCTCGCTCCGGGAGAAGGTCCTTGCACCCGCCGACGGGGCCGATCCATACTCGGGGCCGACTCGCCCACGCCAGGTCCCGCCGGGACGGTGGCGTCACCGGACCCGGGAGGACACCCATGGCTCGCGTCGCAGTGGTCACCGGAGGCGCCTCCGGGATCGGGGAGGCGACGGCGCTGCGCCTCGCCGCACGCGGCGACGCCGTGGGGGTGCTCGACCTCGACGCCGAGGGTGCCGAGCGGGTGGCGGCACAGATCCGCGCCGCGGGCGGCCGGGCGGTGGCCGCCCGGGTCGACGTCGCCGACCGGGCCTCGGTCGACGCCGCCCTCGACGTCGTGCGGGCCGAGTTCGGCCCGGTGCTCATCATGGTCACGTCGGCCGGCATCGCCCCGTTCGAGTCGTTCCTCGACATCACCCTCGAGTCGTGGGAGCGGGTGATGCGGGTCAACCTGACGGGCACCTTCCACTGCCTCCAGGCGGTGATCCCCGGCATGCTCGACGCCGGCTGGGGTCGCATCGTGATGATCTCGTCGTCGAGCGCCCAGCAGGGTGCGCCGCGCATGGGGCACTACTCCGCCAGCAAGGGTGGCGTGATCGCTCTGACCCGATCGCTCGCCAAGGAGTACGGCCGCAAGGGCATCACGGTCAACAACGTGCCGCCGTCGTCGATCGACACGCCGATGTCGCGCCACTCCCACGAGGTCGGCGACCTGCCCGACCTCGAGCTCCTGGCCCAGCGCAGCCCGGTCGGGCGCATGGGCACCGCCGACGACATCGCCGCCGCGGTCGAGTTCCTCGCCTCCGAGGACGCCGGATACATCACCGGCCAGACCTTCGGGGTCAACGGGGGAGCGGTCGCGTGAGCGGACCCCGTGCACCCCGCGTCGTGCCGATCCCGGTCGAGGAGTGGGGCGACGCCGAGGTCGCAGCGGCGCGGACCTTCCTGCCCGAAGACCGGATGGCGCAGTACTGGCCGCCCACCCCCGACTCGCTGCGGGTGCCCAACGTCATGGGCACCCTGCTGCGCCACCCCGACCTGGCGTCGGCCTGGTTCCCCTACAGCGCCATGCTGCTCCGGGC
>JAFMJM010000261.1 GCA_017853455.1 Acidimicrobiia bacterium
ACGATCGCCGCCCCGGCCGGGGCCTCGAACGACCGCATCCCGACGGTGGGGTCGGCGGGGACCTCGGAGAACCGGGTGAAGCGGTGGCTGCCGGGGAGGTAGCGGGTGGCGCCGTTCTCCTCGTCGGCGTCGTCGAGCGCCCAGATGACGTTGAGGCACCACAGCTCGCTCCACGGCTCGGGCATCAGTGTCGACTGGTCGTTGTGGGCGTTCATCGACTGGCTGCCCGGCAACGCGTTGTTGGCGGTGAAGTTGGAGATCAGCCAGTCGGAGGAGAGGAGGGCGTCGACGACCGTGGTGACGGTGGGATCGATCAGCAGCTCGCCGAACACCGGGTCGTAGGCCGGGAGGTCGGGGACCCGGACGTTCCGCCCGCCCGGGTCGAGCGCCTCCATGACGACGGGGTAGCCCGCGGCGGCGGCCTGCGCTGCACCGGCGACCGTGGCGGCGCGGGCCCGGGCGACCGTGGCGGCGTCGAGGACGTCGGGGATGACGCAGAACCCGTGCTCGAGCACCTCGGCGGCGTACGCGGCGGCGGTGCCGGTGGCGTGGTCGGTCATGCGGACGCTCCCAGGTCGAGGCCGACGATCCCGGCCAGCTCGGCGACGGCTGCGTGCGGGTCGTCGACCTTGATGGTCGTCAGGCCGAGGGCCCGCGCCGACTTGAGGTTGGTGCCGAGGTCGTCGAGGAACACGGCCTCGGTCGGCGCGATCTCGAGGCGCTCGCAGACGAGTTCGTAGATGCGCGGGTCGGGCTTGCGCAGGCCCACGATCGCCGACTCCACGATGACGTCGAACAGGTCGGCGAGCAGTCGGGCCAGGTCGGACTCCCCGCTCACGTGGGTGCCACCGTCGGCGTTCGCGAAGTTGTTGGTGAGCGCCGCGGTGCGCAGGCCCGCCGCGCGCAGCGACCGGATGGCGGTGACCACCACGGCGTGGGTGCCCGATTCGCCGTCGGCGCCGGCCCCCGAGGTCATGGCGGCCATGACCGCCCCGACGTCGACGGTGTGGCCGGCGGCTGCGCACTCGACCGCGAACGCCTCACCGAAGGCCGCCGGGTCGAGCTCGCCGCGCTCGAAGCGCGACCAGGCGCCGTGCTCGCCGCCGTCGACGATCACGCGGCTGATGAAGCCGTGGGGGAGGCCGTGGGCGGCCTCGTGGGCCCGCCACGCCGCGAAGGGCGACGGGAACACCACGCCCCCGAGGTCGAAGATCACCGCGCGGTACATGCGGGCCACGCTAGGCGGTGCGGGCCGACCGCCGCCGGGCCCGGGACGACTGGCATGATCTCGGCGTGGACGACGACGCCCGCGCCCGCACCGAGATCGCCGCCGTCGTGGTGGCCTACTGCGAACGGCTCGACGCCGGCGACTTCGACGGCGTGGGCGCCCTGTTCGCCCGGGGTGCGTTCCGCTCTCCCGCGGGCACGAACCTGGTGGGCGCGGCCGCCGTGCGTTCCCAGTACGACCGGGTGATCGTGTACCCCGACGGCACGCCGGGCACGAAGCACGTGCTCGGCACGCCGCTGGTGGAGGTCGACGTCGCCGCCGGCACGGCCACGGCCCGCACGTCCTTCACGGTGTTCCAGGCGGTGCCCGGGCTGGCGCTCCAGCCGGTGCTGTCGGGCCGCTACCACGACACCTTCATCCGTCACGCCGACGGCTGGTGGATCACCGAGCGGATGGTGCATCCCGACCTGAACGGCGACCTGTCGCGACACATGGCGAGCCCCGCCCACCCGGGGATCCGGCCGTGATCGGACGACTGGCGGACCACGTCGTGGAGTCGCGTGGCGCTGCCGTGGGCACGGGCGCGGCGGTGGTGGCGATGGCCGGACCGGTGTCGGTGGGCAAGTCGAGCCTGGCCGCCGAACTGGCGGCGGCGTTGGCCGACCGGTCGCTCGTCACCGAGGTGGTGAGCACCGACGGCTTCCTGCACCCCAACGCCTGGCTGACCGAGCGCGACCTCATGGCGCGCAAGGGCTTCCCCGAGTCCTACGACACGGCGGCGCTGCTCGCCTTCGTCGACGCTGCACGCCGGGCTCCCGCCGGTCTGGCGGTGCCGGAGTACAGCCACGTCACCTACGACGTCGTGCCGGTGCCCGAGCGGGTACTCGGGTCCTGTGACGTGCTGGTGGTCGAGGGGGTCAACGCCCTGTCGGCGACCCAGGGTGGGGTCGACCTCGCCGTCTACGTCGACGCCGCCCCCGAGGTGGTCGAGGCCTGGTACGTCGAGCGGTTCCTGCGGCTGTGCACCGACCCCGCCCCCGACTCGTTCTTCGTGCGCTTCGCCGAGCTCGACCGCGACGCCCGGATCGACCTGGCCCGCTGGACCTGGCGCTCCGTGAACGTCCCGAACCTGACCGAGCACATCGGCCCGAGCCGGCGGTTCGCCCACGTGGTGGTGGAGAAGGGGCCCGACCACGGGATTGCCCGGATCGTCGATCTCCGGGCAGCATGAGGCCATGACGCCCTCCGGATCCGACACCCCGCCCACCCGCACCCTCGCCGACGAGCAGGCGGTGGTCGAACAGCTCGCCGAGGTCTGGGGCCGCCTCGAGGTCGTGGGCGCCGACCTGGGCGAGGAGCAGTGGAAGGCGCCCACCGAGGTGCCGGGCTGGACGGTCCAGGACAACCTCACGCACCTCACCGACATCGAGGCCCGTCTGCTCGACCTGCCGCGGCCCGACCACACGGTGGCTCCGGGTCTGGCGCACGTGAAGAACGACGCCGGGGTCAACAACGAGCTGTTCGTCGACGCCCGCCGGTCGTGGTCGGGCGCCGACGCCCTCGCCGAGTTCCGTGAGGTCACCGGCCGACGCCTCGCCGTGCTCCGGGCACTCGACCTCGACGGGTTCGGGGCCGAGTCGTGGACCCCGATGGGCCCGGGCACGGTGCGGGACCTCCTGCCGTTCCGGGCGTTCGACTCGTGGGTCCACGAGCAGGACGTCCGCCGGGCGCTCGGCCTTCCGGGCTGGTGCACCGGTCCGGCCGCCGAAGCGTCGATGGACCGGATCGTCGGCACCATCGGCTACGTGGTGGGCAAGCAGGTGGCGCCCCCCGACGGCACGACGGTGGTGGTCACGACGACGGCGCCGCTGGCCCGCACGGTGGTCGTGACCGTCGCGGGCGGGCGAGCGGTCACGGGCGGCCCGATGCCCGACGCGCCGACGGTGCGGATCACCGCACCCGGGGAGGTGTGGGCTCGGATCGCCTGCGGACGCGGCGACGTCGCGGCCGAGCTCGCGGCGGGCACGTTCGGGTTCACCGGCGACGCCGACCTGGGTCGGCGGATCGTCGAGCGCCTGAACTTCCTCTTCTGATCGGCGCCGGCCGGGGCTCAGTCCCCGGAGCCGCCGGAGTGGCTGGATCCGCCGGAGCCGCCCGAGCCACTGGAGCCACCGGAGCCACCGTGCCCGGGGCCCGAGCCGGAGTCGTCGGTGCCGCTGCCCGGCGACGAGTCGTCCCCGGGGTCGTCGGGCACGGTCTCGGCGGGCTCGTCGTCGTCCTGGTGGGTGATGTCCTCGACCCCGTCGTCGGTGGCGTCGGCGTCGTCGTCGGGGGTGCCGTCACCACGCACCGTCGGTTCGGTGGTGACGGCGTGCGGAGCGGCCTGCGGGGCGGTCGACCGGGTGCCGACGACGGAGGTGTCCGACGGCCGGTGCCCGGCCTCGGCGACG
>JAFMJM010000262.1 GCA_017853455.1 Acidimicrobiia bacterium
GCTACCTCGACCGGCTCCGGACCGAGCCGCAGAGCTCCTTCCACTTCGGCGTCCGTTACCACGACCGCGACGACTTCGAGGCCACGCTGGAGCGGGTCCGCCAGGCCCAGGAGCACGGTGACCTGGCCGGTCGGGTCGGGCTGATCGGGGTCTTCGATCCCGACGCACCGGGCGCGCTGGCCCCCAACATGGTCCAGGCGTTCGTCCGCACCGACGTGGTGGCCGCCGGACTCCTGGCGTTCGGTCAGCACGTCGAGCTGCAGTGGCACCTGCCCCGCGCCTGACTCCCGGGACGCCCCGGACGCGCCAGCCGGTCAGGTGATCCGGAAGCCCTCGTAGTCGGCGGCCGTCACCTGGCGCAGGCGCTCCATGTAGGTGGGCACGCCACCGAGGTAGAGCGGGAAGGTGCGGGCCTTGCCGTCGATGTTGCCGCCGTTGTACCAGGAGACGCACGTCGGGGCGACGTACATCGTCCCGGCCGACAGCCGGGCGACCTCGTCGCACCAGGCGTCCTGGGCGGCGCGGTCGGCCTCGAAGGCGACGACCCCACGGTCGACGAGGTCGCGGACGGTGTCGACGATCCAGCCGACCTGCAGCTCGATGTGGGGCGGGTACGTGGCGAGCACGCCGGCACTGCCCGGACCCACGCAGTGGAACAGGTTCGGGTACCCCTCGATCCCGATGCCGAGGTAGGCACGGGCGCCGTCGGCCCAGTCGTCGCGGAGGCGCCGGCCGTCACGACCTTGCAGGTCGATGCGCGTCAGCGCACCGGTCATCGCGTCGAAGCCGGTCGCGAGCACCAGCACGTCGAGTGCGATGAAGCGGTCGCTGGTGCGGACCCCGTCGGGGGTGAACTCCACGATGGGCTCGTCGCGCAGGGCGACGAGCGTGACGTCGTCACGGTTGAAGGTCTCGAAGTACCCGTTGTCGAGCACCGGGCGCTTGCAGCCGAGCGGAAAGCCGCGCGGGGAGAGCTTCTCGGCTGTCTCGGGGTCGCGGACGGTCCGGCGGATCATCTCGCGGTACAGCTCGACCGCCATCTCGTTGGCCTCGAGGTTCGACGCCGTGTCGGACCAGATGCGACAGGCGTCGAAGCCGTGCTCGGCGAGGGCTGCCTCGCGCTCCTCGGGGGTGCTGTCGAGGATGCGCCGCTCCCCCGTCGGGAACGCCAGGATCACGGCCCCCGTCGTGCCGGCGGTCGCGGTGAACGAGTTGCGCTGCTCCTCGCGCAGTTGCGGGTAGCGGGCCTTGACGGCCGCCTGCTCCTCGTCGGTGAGGGCCCGATTGCGCGACGGCCACGTGAACGTCGGGGTGCGCTGGAACACCGTGAGGTGCGACCCCAGCTTCGCCAGCTCGGGGATGGCCTGGACGCCCGACGAGCCCGTGCCGACGATCCCGATCCGCTTCCCCTCGAGGTCGACGCCCTCCTCGGGCCAGAGGCTGGTCTGGACGACCGTGCCGGCGAACGAGTCGAGGCCCGGCCACGAGGGGGTGTACGGGGCGGAGAGCCCGCCGGTCGCCATGACGCAGAACCGCGCCCGGATGTGGTCGTCGGTGTCGGTCTCGACCAGCCAGGTGCCCGACGGCTCGTCGAAGGTCATCGCGGTCACGCCGGTCGAGTACCGGATGTCGCGGGCCAGGTCGTAGCGCTCGGCGAGGTGGTCGAGGTACGCCTCGATCTCGGGCTGGGGTGGGAAGTGCTCCGTCCAGACCCATTCCTGCTCGAGTTCGGGATCGAACCCGAACGAGTACTCGAGGCTCGGGATGTCGCACCGGGCACCGGGGTACCGGTTCCAGTACCAGGTCCCGCCCGCCTTCGGGGCCTTCTCGAGGACGACCGCCGTGAGACCGCGGTCGCGGAGCGCCTTGATCGCGAACAGCCCGGACATGCCGGCGCCGACGACCACGACGTCGACGTCGGGGCTCTTCTCGGCAGTGTGCATGGCCCTGATGCTAGGGCGGTCCACCCGGAGGCGTCGCCCGGTCGGGGATAGCCTCGAGCGGATGCTGCAGACCCATGACACCGACCGGGTCCGGGTGCTCACCCTCGATCGCCCCGACGCCCTCAACGCCTTCAACGACGCCCTCTACGACGCCACGACCGTCGCCCTGCGCGCGGCGGCCGACGACCCGGGCGTCGCCGTCGTGGTGCTCACCGGCACCGGGCGGGCGTTCTCCGCCGGGACCGACCTGCTCGAGATGGCGGCCCGGGGATCCGACCCCGACTTCGTGCCGGGTGAGTTCGGCTTCCCGGGGATGATCGACGCCCTGATCGACTTCCCGAAGCCGCTCGTGCTGGCCGTCAACGGCATCGGGCTCGGCATCGGGGCCACCATCCTCGGCTTCGCCGACCTGGTCCTCATGTCGAGCACCGCCCGGCTCAAGTGCCCGTTCACCGACCTGGCCGTCGCGCCCGAGGCCGCCTCGTCGTACCTCTTCCCTCTCCTCGCCGGGCGCCAGGCGGCCACGTGGGCCCTGCTCTCGAGCGAGTGGCTGAGTGCGGAGGAGTGCCGGGAGATGGGTCTCGTCTGGAAGGTCTGCGAGCCCGACGCCCTGATGAGCACCACGATGCACCACGCCCGCCACCTCGCCCGCAAGCCCATCTCGTCGCTGGTCGAGTCGAAGGCGGCGATCACGGCCCCCCACCGGGCCGAGATCGCGGCGGCCCGGGCGCGGGAGAACGCCGCCTTCCAGAAGCTCATGGCCGGCCCGGCCAACGCCGAGGCGCTGCGGGCGTTCGCCGAGAAGCGCGCCCCCGACTTCACCAACCTGCCGCCCGGCTGGTGAGCCGACCCGACGGTCACCGTGGCCGTCACGATGGGAGGAACGGCATGACGGCCTTCGCCGAACGGTACGGACCCTGGGCACTGGTCGCCGGCGCCTCCGACGGCATCGGCGCCGAGTTCGCCCGCCAGATCGCCGCCGCCGGCGTGGGGGTCGTCCTGGTCGCCCGCCGCCGCGACCGGCTCGACGCCCTCGCCGACGAGATCCGGGCCTCGGCGGGGGTCGAGGTCCGGGTGGCGACCGTCGACCTGGCGGCGCCGGGTGCCGAGGCCGAGTTGTTCGCCGCCACCGCCGACCTCGAGATCGGACTGCTCGTCTACAACGCCGGCGCCGACGGGGTGAACGACCGCTTCCTCGCCGCCCCGGCCGCCGAGTGGCTCGCCATGGTGCGGCGCAACTGCGTGGTGCCGCTCCTCGCCGCCCACCACTACGCGGGCCGGATGGTCGCCCGCGGGTGCGGAGGGATCCTGCTCGTCACGTCGGGTGCCGCCTGGGCCGGTGGCGGGCGCCTGGCCACCTACGGCGGCACCAAGGCGTTCGACCTCGTCTTCGCCGAGGGCCTCTGGGCGGAGCTGCACGCCGACGGCGTCGACGTGCTCTCGCTCGTGGTCGGGGCCACCGACACGCCGTCGCTGCGCACCAGCCTCGCCCGCCACGGGGTGTCCCTCGACGACCTGGCGGCGATGTCGGCCATCGCCGATCCGGCCGACGTGGCCCGCGCGGGGCTCACCCACCTCGCCGACGGTCCCACGTGGCAACTCGGCGTGCCCGACGGCGCCGGTCCGCCGTTGCTCGGCGCACTCCCCCGCCGCCAGGCGGTCGAGCTCATGACGGGCGGTCACGACGCCCTGTTCGGCGCGCACTGACGCCGGACGGCGGTCC
>JAFMJM010000263.1 GCA_017853455.1 Acidimicrobiia bacterium
TCGGGTCGATGTAGGGCGTGGTGTCGTTGCGGAACACCCGGAAGTAGCGGTCGATCCGGAGGTCGACCGAGGACGGCTGCACCGCCCCCTCGAGGATGGGGTCGATGACGATGCGGCCGGCGGCCAGCTCCTCGCGGATGGTGACGTCGGAGAGGATCACGGGGCGGAGCCTATCCAGGCCGCCGGGGGCGGGGCCGAGTCGGGGCGGGCGGGGTGGGGTCGGCGGCGCCGGACGGGCCCGGGCGCCGACCGTCTACGCTGTGGCTCCCCGCGGGTGTAGTTCAGAGGCAGAACATCAGCTTCCCAAGCTGAGAACGCGAGTTCGATTCTCGTCACCCGCTCCACGAGTGTCGGCCTTCCTCCCCACCGAGGTGCACCGGAATTTCCGGGTCGGCAGCCCCGACCTAGATTGCGGTCATGTCGACACCCGACGCCGCCGGCGCCCTCGCCGGGCGGGTCGCCCTGGTGACGGGCGCAGCCCGCAACATCGGCGCTGCCTCGGCCCTGGCGATCGCCGCCGCCGGCGGTCGCGTCCTCGCCACCGACGTCGAGCCCGACGGCCTGGCCGCAACGGCGGAGCGCCTGCGCGCCGCGCGCGGCGACCACGCCGTGACGACCCGCGTGGCCGACCTCGCCGACGCGACCACCGCCGACGATCTGGTGGCCACCTGCCTGGAGACCTACGGCCGCATCGACGTGATCGTCCACGCCGCCGTCGACGAGGCCCGGGGACGGGTCGAGGACCTGACCCCGGAGCAGCACCAGCACGCGTTCGCGGTGAACGTCGGCGCCGCGATCTGGCTGCTCCGCGCCGCACTGCCGCACCTGCCGGATGATGGCGCGTCGGTGGTGCTGTTCTCGTCGGTGCAGGCCCACCGAGGGCGGTGGGGGGAGTCGCTCTACGGCGCCACGAAGGCGGCGGTCGAGGGTCTGACCCGGCACCTCGCCGTCGAGCTCGGCCCGCGGCGCGTCCGCGTCAACGCCATCTCTCCGGGCTGGGTCACGGAGACCCACACGCCGTCGGCCACGGAGCGCGCCACCTACCCGCTGGGTCGACTCGGGACGATGGCCGACATCGCGTCGGTCGTCGTGTTCCTGGCCTCGGACGCGACGTCGTGGATGACGGGCGCGGTCGTCAACGTCGACGGCGGACTCTCGGTGCGGCACCCCGTCGACGCGGTCCGCCTGGGATCGGAGGCGGCGCGGCCCCAGGAGCAGCGGTCGTGGCTCCGGCGAGTCGCCGGTCGCGGACGGCGCTGACGCGGTCCGGGCCCGTCACCCTGACGGGTCGAGCTCCGCGAGGAACGCCACCACCTCGTCGAGCGAGACGGTCTTGGTCATGGGCGGCAGGCACTGCTGGAGGTCGCGGCCGTAGCCGTCACGGCGCAGCGCGAGGCGCGGGTCCATCAGGGCGACGACGCCCCGGTCGGTCTTCGTGCGGATCAGCCGCCCGGCGCCCTGGGCGAGGTGCGTCGCGGCCAACGGCACGTCGACCACCCGGAACGCCTCCCGCCCGACCGCCTCGCACCGGGCCTGGTGGAGCGGCTCGGTCGGCACCGGGAACGGGATGCGGTCGATGACCACGAGGCGCAGGGCCGCGCCAGGCACGTCGATGCCGGCCCAGAAGCCGCGGGTGGCGGCCAGCACGCTGGTCTCGTCGTCGCGGAACGCCTCGACCAACGCCCGCTTGCCGGTCTCGCCCTGGCGCAGCAGGCGGTACGGGAGCGGCCCGTCGAACGCGAGTGCGAGCGTGTCGTCGAGCCCCTTCCACGACGTGAAGAGCAGCAGGGCCCGCCCGCCGGCGGCGTCGACCAGGCGGCGGGTCTCGGCGGCGGCGGCCGGGCGCCACGTCGGGTCCTTCGGCTCGGGGAGATGGCGGGCGACGTAGAAGCGGGCCTGGGTCCGGAAGTCGAACGGGCTCTCGACCACCACCGGCTCGACGTCGAGCCCGACCCGGGGCCCGAGCCCCGGGGGGATGGTCGCCGAGGTGCACACGACCGGGCGGTCGCGCCAGTAGCCCTCGAGGCGGGGTGCCACGGCGAGCGACGCGATCTTCACCCGCCGCTTGCCGGGCAGACCTTCCAGCCAGACGACGTCACCGGGAAAGGGCTCGAGCAGCCGGGTCAGGACCCCCGAGAGCCCCGACGCCGCCTTCGCCGCCCGTTCGGCGCGCACCTTCGTCTCGGGTGAGCCGTCGGCGGCCGCGACCCGACCCCGGGCCGCGTTGAGGCGCTCGACCAGCGACGCCAGCACGCCGCTCAGGCGCTCCTCGCCGCCGAGGCCGTCGGGGAACCGGCGGGTCGGCTGGCCGGCCGGAAGGTCGAGCGCGTCGAGGGCGGCGGCGAACCGGCCGACGACCTCGTCGACCTCACCCCGGAGGGCGTCACCGTCGGCCAGGAGGTCGGTCACGGCGCCCAGCACCCGGCGGATGCGCCCCACGCCGACGTCGTCGCCGAGCGCGTCGGCCATGACGTCCTCGAGCTCGTGGGCCTCGTCGACGATCAGGACGTCCCAGTCGGGCAGCACCCCGCCCGACGCCTGCACGTCGGCTCCGAGCAGGTGCTGGTTGACGACCACCACCTGGGCGGCGTCGGCCCGCGCCCGCGCCTCGTTGGCGCGACAAGCCGCGCTCATCGGACAGCGCGGTCCGGTGCACTCGTCGGACGACGTCACGATGCGGTCGAGGACCGCCCGGTCGAACCGGTGCTCGAGCTCGGCGACCTCCCCGGTGGGGTGCTCGTCGGCCCAGGTGACGAGGTCCGCCAGGGCGCCGTCACCGCCGAACAGGCCCGGCGAGCGGTGCAGCTCGTGGAGCTTCTGGTGGCAGACGTAGTTCTGGCGCCCCTTCAGGACGGCCACCCCGAAGTCGCCGAGCACCTCGGCGACCTGCGGGGCGTCCTTGGTGGCCAACTGGTCCTGGAGCGCCTTCGTGGCCGTGGCCACGAGCACCTTCGCGTCCAGCGCCACCGCCGGCGTGAGGTAGGCGAGCGACTTGCCCGTGCCGGTCCCGGCCTGGACGACCAGCGGCGTGCGGGTGGCGATCGCCTCGGCCACCGCCCCCGCCATCGCCACCTGCCCGGGCCGGGGCTCACCCCCGTCGAGCGCGTCGACGATGCGCGCGAGGGTCCCGGTCGCCAGCGTCACGGCTGCGGTGGTGGTCACGGGCGCTCCAGGGGGGTCGGGCATCGTGACACCACGACCAGACCGACCCGTCCGGCGTCACCGACGTCAATGCCTAGCAAGGATCCAGGCGCCAACCGGCGACTGGTCCGGCCCACCGCCCGAGCCGCGGCGGTCCGCCGCTCGCCGGGTCAGACCCGGCGGGGCTGGATGCCGTAGCGGGCCCGAACGTCGTCGAGCGGCTCGGCAGCCATGGCGAACAGGTCGGCGGCGAGGAAGTCCCCGGTGCACTCGGCGCCCCGACGCAGGGCGTCGGCGAACAACTCGGCCGCGCCCTCTTGGGCCAGGGTGCCGGGAGCGATCGGTTCGTAGCCGTCGGGGAGCAGGAACGCCGCCTCGCGCACCGCCAGGTTGGTGACCAGGTTCAGCCAGCGGACGTCGGTGTCACCGACCCCAAGGGCCATGGCGTTGACCGCGACCTCCTCCGTGCCGACGGGGCCGTAGTCGCAGATGACGTGGCACATGTCGTGCTGGAGGAA
>JAFMJM010000264.1 GCA_017853455.1 Acidimicrobiia bacterium
ACTCCCTGAAGCGTGTGCCCACCGACGCCGAGGTCGCGGCCGAGCTCGAGATGTCGGAGGCCGAGTTCGACAAGATCCTCTCGCAGGTCTCGTTCACCGGGCTCGTGGCCCTCGACGAGATGTTCGGTGGCGCGTCGGGTGAGAGCAGTGGCGCGACCGTCGGCGAGACCGTCACCGACGACACCTACGACCCGGCCGGCGTCTTCGCCGAGGACGAGATGCGCGGTCTCCTGGCCGAGGCGATCGGACGCATGCCCGAGCGCGAGCAGCGGGTGCTCACCCTCTACTACTACGAGGGCATGACCCTGGCGGAGATCGGCCGCGTCCTCGGGGTCACCGAGAGCCGCGTCTGCCAGATCCACACGAAGGCGATCCTGCAATTGCGGGCCCGGATGGCCGAACCGGCGGTCTGATCCGCTCGTCCCGGGGCACTCGGTGACCCCGGGGGCGACACCCGACGCGTCACGGCTCCGCGTTCATTCCGTCACGAGCGGCGTTCCCCACCTCCCCCGACCGGCGCGGTGCGACGGGGGTGGTCGGTGGGTGGGCGGCGGACGGTTCGACGCGGGCTGGTGGTCGCGCTGGTGCTGGGATTCACGGTGGGGCTGGTGGTCCCGGTGGGCGACGGAGTGGCGGGTGCGGCGACGTCGCCGTGGCGCCCACCGGTGGCCGGTCCGGTCGTGCGGGGCTTCCGTGAACCCACCGACGCCTACGGCGCCGGGCACCGGGGCGTCGACTACCTCGCGCCCGTCGGAACCCCGGTGGGGGCGGCCGGTCCCGGGGTGGTGGCGTTCGCCGGTGCGGTCGGCGGGTCGCTGCACGTGGTCGTCGACCACGGCGGCGGAACCCGGACGAGCACGTCGTTCCTGGCCGAGGTGCTCGTCGCCGAGGGTGACAACGTGGTCGTCGGCACGACCCTCGGCCGGGCGGGCGGGTCCGAACCCGGGTCCGGCCACGAGGCCGGGGTCGTGCACTTCGGGGTTCGCGTCGGGGAGCGCTACGTCGATCCGGTCCGGCTCTTCGCCCCGGGTGACCTGACCGACCGGGTGCGGCTCGCGCCGTCCGATGGACCCGCACCCGATCCCGGACCGTGGGTGGCGCCCGCCGACGAGATCGCCGGACCCCCTGCGCCCGACGGTGGGTGCGGCGCGGTCGTCGACGTCCCGGTCCTCGGGTCGGTGGTCGATGGTGTGACGTCGGCGGTGTGCGAAGCGGTCGACTGGGCGGCGCGCCAGACCTGGGTGGCGGTGCAGGTGGGCCTGTGGGTCGTCGCCGGGCTCGACGTCGGCGGTCGAGCCGTGGTGCGTCGGTTGACGCCGGTGCTGCGCCGGGTCGTCCGGTTCGCCGCCACGCTGTCCGCCGCGCAACGGGCACGGTTCCTCTCCACGCCGCCCGGACGGATGCTCCGCGACCTCTACGAGATCGGCCAGCGCGCGGTGGCCGCGTTCACCCGGGAGTGCAGCGACGAGCCGGTGGCCGCCCGGCCGTCGGCGCCGCGCGTCGCCGGCGCGGAGGGCGCGACGGTTGCGGAGCCGCACCGGGTGATGGCGGTCGCCGGGATCGACAGCCACACCCGCGCCGACGGTCACACGTTCGGCCTCGACCTCGACGCCATCGGCGTGCGCGAACGCGACGTCACCTGGTTCTCCTACGCCGCCGACGGCGGTGCGTACACCGCACCCGAGACCGAGCGCGACCTCCGTGCGGCGGCGCGGCGCTTCGCCGAGCAGCTCCGGACCCTGTTCGTCGCCGATCCCACCCGGCCGGTCGACGTCGTCGCCCACTCGCAGGGTGGCATCGTCGTCGACTGGTTCCTGACCCATCAGTACGACCGGCACCCGGAGCGGTACCCACCCCTCACCACGGTGGTCACGCTGTCGTCACCCCACCAGGGGGCACCGCTCGCCACGACGGTCGGGGCCCTGCGGACCGCGCCGACCACCCGCTCGGCCCTCGGGATGGTCGACCGACTCGGCGTGGGGCCGTCGACCGGTTCGCGCGCGGTGCGTCAGCTCGCCGAGGGGTCCGCGTTCATGCGGGCGCTCTGGAGTCACCCGGTCCCGTCACACCTCGCGTACGTGTCGGTCGGGGGCACCGACGACGTCGTCGTCCCGGCCGATCGGATCCACGTCGAGGGGGCCCAGGAGATCGTGATCGCCGTCGACGGCCCCAACGACCATTCGGCGATCGTCGACGACCCACGCGCGATGGAGGTCGTCCGTCGGGCCCTGGCCGGGCAGTCGCTGCCGTGCATGACCTTCGAGGAGGGGGTGCGGAGCGCGACGGAGCCCGTCGTCCTCAGCCGGATCGAGGGTGACCTGGGTCCGGCCCTCGTCGCGTTCACCACCGTCGGAACGTAGGGGAGAGCCGCCGTGACCGTCGACCGACCCGCGTCCCGGAGCCGCCACCGGTTCCACGCGACGACGCTGGCCCTCGCGGCCGGTCTGCTCGCCGTCGTCCTGCTCCCGGCCCGGGCCGGTGCGGCGGTGCCGCCGACCACCCCGGTGCCGCCGACCACTCCACCTGCGACCGTGCCCTTCACCTCACCGGTCGTCGGGTGGCGGGCGGCCGTCGACGGGGAGCCGGTCGGCCTGGCGGTCGACGGCGACGACGTGGCGGTCCTGGCGGCCGACGAGGTCCGCCTCCTCGACGCCCGGACGGGCACCCTGCGGTGGCGCACCGCCACCGTCGACGCCTACGACGCCCGGCCCGCGCTCGGCCCGACCCGGGTGGTGGTCACGGGCGACCGCTCGGTCGGCGTGCTCGATCGGGTCACCGGCACCGTCGTCGCCCGCACCCCGTTCCCCGACCCCGGCGCCGCGGTCGTCGGGACCGACGACCGGGGGGCCGAGGTCGTGGCCGTGGCGTCGGAGACCGGCCGGCGGGTCGGGGTGCTCGACGCCGACACCGGCCGGCTCCGGTGGACGGCCCGCTTCGGGGCGCCGACCTGGGCGGCGCCGGGGATCACCGCCGGGGTGGCGGTCGTGGCGGGGGAGTCCGACCACGGCTCCCTGCTCGCGGCCTACGACCTCGAGACGGGAGCCGTCCGGTGGCGCATCCGGCGGGGCCCCGACAGCTCGGCCCTGCTCGCCGCCGACGGCATCGTCTACTTCGCCGCCGGTGACCGGCGGACGCTGCCCCGGGTCGAGGCCTTCGACGCCCGCACCGGGCGCCGGCGGTGGGCGACCCGCTTCCCCGGCGCCCTGGGGGCCGCCATCGAGCCCACCCGCCTGGGCGACCACCTCTACCTCCTCGACGCCCGGGGCACCCTCGGCTCGTTCCGCCTGGCCGACGGGCGGGCCGAGTGGTTCCAGCCCACCGGCCACGACGTCGTCGTGTCCCGGGTCGTCGCCGGTGCGGGGCGGGTGGCCTGGACCACGTTCCTCGACGAGGTGGTGGTGGTCGACGCCGCCACCGGTGCGGTCGTCGAGGCCTGGCGGCCCCACGGGGTGCCCATCGACCTGGCCTGGGGGCCGGGTGGGCTCGTCCGGGCCCTGCGCCTGGCCGACCCGGCCCGGGTGGAGGGCGTCGTCGGGCCCTGAGCCGCCCGGAAACGGCGAAATGCCCTGATCACCCCTTCCCGGGCCGGTTCCGGCCCCCTTCGGGCCCCCGGACCCGGCCCGGTACACTCCCCGGTCACCCGTGGACCGGC
>JAFMJM010000265.1 GCA_017853455.1 Acidimicrobiia bacterium
AGCGCTACACGGGTGACGTGCTGATGCCGCTGCTCCTCTGCGCGTTCCTCGGCCTCGAGGTCGCGTGCCGGGCGGCGCCCGGCTGGCGGACGGGCGTCCGGCGCACCGTGGCGGTCGTGGTCGCGCTGGCGGGGGCGTTCGGCGTCTGGACCGGCATCGCACTGGCGCTCGAGTACCAGCGGGTGCTCGTGCCCTTCGTGCCGCCGGGCGAGCGGGCGGGCTACGTCGGGTGGCAGCTCGACGCCGCCGGGCTGCCGGGTGCCGCCGACCCGCCGGTGCTCTCCGGCGACGCCCTCCCCGACCCGGCGCCGCTCGGCACCCTCTTCGTGCTCGGTGACTGCCGGGCGCTCTACCAGTCGACCGGCACCGGCTGGGGGGCGGTCGAGCGCACCCGCGCCGGTGGTGCCTGGACGGTCACCGTCGACCCCGACCCGGCGCGTGCGGGCATCGACCCGGTCCTGAAGATCGGCGACTGGCGGATCGGCCTCCGACGCCTCCCCGACCGGCGCGCCCGCTTCACGGTCACCGACCCCGACGGCACGACCAGCACCGGCCGGCCGTTCACCCTGACCCCGGGGCAGCGCCGGACGTTCGTCCTGGCGGTCGACCCGGCGGTCGGCGAGCTGAGCGTCACCGGCGACGGCGCACCCCTGCTCGGCGCGGCGTACACCGGGTCGGGCGGGCGCGGTCGGGTCGGGGCGTGGGACGCCGGTTTCCCCGACCGCCTGCACGTCGAGGCGCTCCCCGCCCCGGACCCGGACCTCTGTCGCCGGGTGCAACGGCGCCGCTGACCGGACGCGCCGGCGGGCTCAGCGCGACGCCGCGGCCGTCGCCACGCCCGGGTCCGAACCGATGCCCCACCGCCACAGCCGGTAGCGGGCCACGTAGCGGGTGATGTCCTTCGCGTAGCGCATGCCGTTGACGTAGGAGATCTCGTCGCCGTAGAAGGTCGGGATCGGGATCTCCACGATCCGCTTCCCGGCGTGGTGCAGCTGCACGATGATCTGGGTGTCGAAGTCGTAGACGTCGGAGTTGCCGAGGAACGGGACGTCCCGCAGCGCCGCCACCGAATAGGCGCGGTACCCGCTGTGCCACTCCGACAGGCGCGTCCCGACCAGGCGGTTCTCGGTGAAGGTCAGGATCTTGTTGCCCACGAACTTGTAGAGCGGCATGCCGCCACCCCGGGCGCCGCCGCGGATCATCATGCGCGAGCCGAACACCGCGTCGGCCTCGCCGCGCACCAGGGGCTCCACCATCTGGGGCAGGAACTCGGGCGCGTACTGACCGTCACCGTGGAGGAGCACCACCACGTCGAGCCCGTGGTCGATCGCCCAGGCGTACCCGGCCTTCTGGTTGCCGCCGTACCCGAGGTTCTCGGGTCGTTTGACCACGGTCAGGGGCAGGTCGGTGTGGTTGCGCTGGTACTCGATGCCGACCGCGAAGGTGTCGTCCTGGCTGGCGTCGTCGGCCACGAGCACCGCCTCGATGCGCGCCGCGAAGTCGCGCGGGATGCGGTCGAGGGTGCGGGCGATGGTGGTCTCGGCGTTGTACGCGACGACCAGGACCCCGATGCGGGGCTCGTCGACCGGGCGGACGTCGCCGCTCACCGGTGCCCCCCGACCACCCGCCCGCGCACCGTCGACACGGCGGGGAGGGTAGCCCGGGGGCCCCGGTCGCGGCGTCCCGCACCCGCCGGGCCACCCGACCGTAGGATGCTCGGCATCCGGACCCTGGTCATCATCCCCGCCCTCAACGAAGAGGCCGCCCTGCCCTCGACGCTCGCCGCGCTGGCCGTCGCCCAGCCCGGGGTCGAGGTCGTGGTGGTCGACGACGGATCGGTCGACCGCACCCGTGAGGTGGCCGTGGCGGGCGGCGCCCGGGTCCTGTCGCTGCCCTTCAACCTGGGTGTGGGGAGCGCCGTGCGCGCCGGGCTGCACTTCGCCCGTGACCGCGGGTTCGACCGGGCGGTGGTGTTCGACGCCGACGGGCAGCACGATCCCCGGGCCATCGACGACCTCCTCGCCGCCCTCGACGCCGGGGCCGACGTCGCCCTCGCCAGCCGCTTCGCCGACGGCGCCGACGCCTACCCGGTGGGCCGGGTCCGCCGCAGCGCCATGCGGTTCATGGCCGCGTTCGTCGCCCGGCTCACCCACGAGCGGTTCACCGACCCCACCTCGGGGTTCCGGGCGTTCGACCGCCCGGCGATCGAGCTGCTGTCGCGGGTGTACCCGGTCGAGTACCTCGCCGACACGGTCGAGGTCCTCCTGATCGTCGCCTCGGCGGGGCTGCGTACCACCGAGGTGGCGTCGTCGATGAAGGTCCGGTCGCTCGGCGTGCCGTCGAACCGCCGGTTCCGCCTCGTGGCCAACTACCTGCGGGTGTTCGTGGGCCTGCTCGGGGCCGCGGTGTTCCGGGCGCCGTACCGGCGTGTCCACGCGTCCTCCCGGCGGGCCGGGGGCGTGGCGTGAGCCTCGGCACCCACCTCGTGTTCATCGCGGTGGCGGTGCTGGTCGCGCTGCTCGTGCTGCGCCTCGTCGCCTCGCGGCAGCTGCGCTCCAAGTACGCGCTCCTCTGGCTGGCGGTGTCGCTCGCCCTGCTCGGGTTCGCCGTGTTCCCCGCCCTGATCGACGGCCTCGCCGATCTCCTCGGGGTGGCGTACGCACCCACGGCGTTCCTCCTGCTCCTGATCGCCGTGCTCGGCGGACTGGTCGGTCACCTCACCTGGGAGGTGTCGCGCCTCGAGACCCGCATCCGGACCCTGGCCGAGGACAGCGCGCTCCTGCGCGACGAGGTCGACGGCCTGCGGCGGAGCGTGCACGGCGAGGAGCCGAGCGAGGCGGACCCGGCGTGACCGGTTCCGGAGACGGAGCCGGATCCGGAACCGGCACCGAGCCGCTCCCGGCCGGCGAGGTCACCGAGGAGCACGCCCACCCCGACGTCGCCCGTGCGGGCTTCTTCCCCGGGTTCGACGGCCTGCGGGCGATCGCCGCCCTGATGGTCCTGGTCACCCACGTCTGGCTGTCGAGCTCGTACCGGGGCTGGGGGTCGTCGTGGCTGACCCAGCTCGACGTCGGCGTCCCCGTCTTCTTCGTGATCTCCGGATTCCTGCTGTACCGGCCGTTCGTCGCCGCCCGACTGGCCGGTCGACCCCGACAGGCGACCGCCGCATTCTGGAAGCGGCGCGCCCTGCGCATCTTCCCGGCCTACTGGGTCTGCCTGATCGTCGTCAGCATCTGGTTCTACGACGGCCCTCTGCCCATCGACTCGGTCAAGGCGTTCCTCACGCACGCGCTCCTGCTGCAGATCTACACCTCCGACCGGGTCGTCAACGGCCCGGTCCAGCAGTCGTGGACCCTGGCCGTGGAGGTCGCCTTCTACGCGTTCCTCCCGTTCTACGCCATGGCGGTGTCCCGGATCAGGCTCCGCCGACGCTCTCCGCTCCTGGTCGAGTTGGCGGGGGTGGTCGGGCTCTACCTCGTCAGCGTCGTGTACCGACTCGTCCTCTTGTCCCTCGACCTCTCCGCCGCCCAGTACTCGCACTACCGGCTGTACCTCCCCGGGTACCTCGACACCCTCGCCCTGGGCATGGGGATCGCCGTCGTGAGCGCATGGCTGTCCCGTGACGGTCGGAGGGTG
>JAFMJM010000266.1 GCA_017853455.1 Acidimicrobiia bacterium
TGCGCCCGGGCCAGGTCCTCCATCGCCATGAACCGCTGCCGGTAGTCGGCGGCCCAACGCCGCAACGCCGCCTCGGCGTCGACGCCCCCGGCCCGGGCCAGCGCCACGGCCGCCGCGAGCACGCCGCCCACCAGGTCGTCGTCGGGCACGCTCGCCGGGTCGGCGAGCGTGGCCACGGCGTCGGCCAGCGCGGCGGTCGCCGCGACCCGGTCGGCCGGATCGAGCCCGACCGCGGCCGCCTTCCGGAACAGCTTGTGGGTGTAGAGGAGCGCCGGCAGTCCCGTCGGCACGCTGTCGACCAACGACGCCGAGCCCCGCTCGTCCTTCTTGATCTGCTCCCAGTTGCGCACCACGTCGTCGCCGGTACGGGCCTCGACGTCGCCGAACACGTGCGGGTGCCGACGCACCAGCTTGTCGTGGATGCCGGTGGCGACGTCGGCGGCGGTGAAGGCCCCCTCCTCCTCGGCGAGCACGGCGTGGAACACGACCTGGAACAGCAGGTCGCCCAACTCGTCGGCGATCGCCGCCCACACCTCGGGGGCCGCGTCGTCGAGGGCCCCCTCGGGGTCGGCGTCCGGGCCGACGTCGGGCGGGAGCGCGGCGAGGGCGTCGACGACCTCGTAGGTCTCCTCGATCAGGTAGCGGGTGAGCGAGTGGTGGGTCTGCTCGGCGTCCCACGGGCACCCGCCCGGGCCGCGCAGCCGGCGCGCCAGCGCGACCAGGGTGCCGAACGTGTCGGCCGGGCCCGGGGGCAGCACTGCGAAGCAGCTGGTCAGGTGGTCGGGGACGACCACCCGGTCGAGCTCGGCGAGGGGAACCTCGGCGATCTGCTCGTCGGGCAGCCCGAGGCGCTGCAGCACGGTGACGGGTGCGTCGGCGGGCAGCCGCTCGAGGAGCGCCAGCTTGAGGTCGGAGCACACGAACCGGTCGTCGACCTGCGCGAACAGCACCGGACCGCCGGCCTCGAGCGCCTCGGGTTCGAGCGCCCGTCCGTCGACCACCCGGGCACCGGCCATCGGGTCGACGCCGAGGCGCGCCCAGGCGAGGTCGGCGAACGAAAGGCCGGGCACGACCTCCACCGTGACCCCGGCATCGGACGCCCGCCGCCGGACCTCGGCCACGCTGCGTTCGGCGACGACGGGATTCCCGGGAACGGCGTAGGCGATCACCGAACCGGGTGCCGCCACCGCGGCGTCGATCACCGCGGCGGCGATGCGCGGGTAGACGTCGTCGAGGTCGTCGGCGCGCTCGTAGACCGCGTCGAGCGGCTCGAACGTCATTCCTTCGGCCGTCAGGTCGACGACCGCCGGGTGCCGGGCGGTGCGCACCAGGCGCCGGTCGGCGCTCGCCAGCGCGGTCCGCGCCCGCGCCAGGAGCAGGTCGGCCCCGCCGGGACCGAGCCCGACCACCACGACGCGCGCCACGGCGCGACCCCCCGTCAGTCGCTCGGGAGCGTGTAGGGCACGACCGAGATCTGGCGCGGCACGTACCGCCCGTACTCGGCCTCGACCTCGATCGGGGTGCGCCGCGCCTCACGGGTGATGATGCGCTGGGCGGCCGTCTGGTCGTCGGCGGTGGCGCCGGTGACCCGGCTGAAGGCGGCGAAGACGGCCAGCCGCTCCGAGTACCGCTCGCGGTACCACTGCGGGAAGGTCGCGAACACGGCGCCGATCGCCGAACCCTCACGCAACGCGATGGAGTTCTGGTAGTCGGTGGCGGTGACCTTCTCGCCGACCCGGTCGAGGTACTGGCGCAGCAGCAGCTCCTGGACGATGGAGCTGACGATGCCGGTGGCCGGCTCGGCGAGGAGCGAGCCCTTCCCGACGCTGACGTTCTCGGCACCGACGGCCTTGGCCAGCGCGGTGCTCTCGGCGAGCACGCGCAGCTCGTCGTCGACGTCGGTGCGCGACACCGACGCCGTCCCGACGGTCACCGCGGACTGCCCACCGCCACCGGTGACCAGCGCGATCGTGACCAGGGCGAAGACGGCGATGACGCCGAGGAACACCGCAGCGGTGGCGGTGCTGGGGCGGGAGACGGTCCGGCTCATGCGCCGGAGGCTACCGGAGGCGCCTCGGGCGGGACGAGGTCGACGAGGAGGTCGACGAGGTCGGTGGCCACGGTGGCCGGTGCACCGGTCCAGGGCACCAGGACCCCGTCGGCGCCGAAGCGCGAGCCGGGGTGGAGGCGGGTGCACCGGGCCTGCTGCGACGCCTTGAGCTCGAGCCCGCGGATGCGCACCGCCCGGTTGGCGAGGGTCACGCCCTGGACACCCAGGCGCAGGCACTCCACCCGGAGTCGGGCCAGGTCGAGCAGGGCCTCGGCCTCGGGCGGCGGGGGTCCGTAGCGGTCGCACCACTCGGCCCGCACGTCGTCGACCTCGGCCGGGGTGGTGACGGCGGCGAGCCGCCGGTAGGCCTCCATGCGCACGTCGTCGCGGTCGACGTAGCCGGTCGGGAGGTGGGCGGCGACGGGCAGCTCGATGGCCACCTCGGGCGGCTCCTCGGGGGCGCGCCCGTCGAGCTCGGCCACGGCCTCGGTGACCATCTGGCAGTAGAGGTCGAAGCCGACGGCGGCGACGTGCCCGGACTGCTCACCGCCGAGGAGGTTCCCCGCCCCGCGGATCTCGAGGTCGCGCATGGCGATCTTGAAGCCCGAGCCGAGGTCGGTGAACTCACCGATGGTGCGGAGGCGCTCGTAGGCCTCCTCGGTGAGCCGCTCGTCGGGCGGGTGGAGCAGGTAGGCGTAGGCGCGTTGGCCGCGGCGACCGACTCGACCGCGCAGCTGGTACAGCTGCGCCAGGCCCAGCAGGTCGGCGCGGTCGACGACGAGCGTGTTGACCATCGGCATGTCGAGGCCGCTCTCGACGATCGTGGTGCTGACCAGCACGTCGTACTCGCGCTCCCAGAAGTCGAGCACGACCCGCTCGAGGCGACCTTCGTCCATCTGCCCGTGGGCGATCGCCACCCGCGCCTCGGGGACGAGCTCGCGGACGTGCTCGGCGACGAACTCGATGTCCTTGACCCGGTTGTGCACGTAGAAGACCTGCCCCTCGCGGAGCAGCTCGCGCCGGATGGCCTCGGCGACCACCCGGTCGTCGTACCCACCGACGTAGGTGAGGATCGGCTGACGGTCCTCGGGCGGCGTGTTGACGAGCGTGAGGTCGCGGATGCCCGTGACCGAGAGCTCGAGGGTGCGCGGGATCGGGGTGGCCGAGAGGATCAGCACGTCGACGTCGGCGCGCAACGTCTTGATCCGCTCCTTGTGCTGCACCCCGAACCGCTGCTCCTCGTCGACGACGAGGAGGCCGAGGTTCGCGAACGCCACGTCGTCGGACAGCAGGCGGTGCGTGCCGATCACGACGTCGGCCTCACCCGAGGCGACCCGGGCCAGCGCCTTCTTCTGCTCGGCCGCCGACAGGAAGCGCGACACGACTTCGACGCGAACGGGGTAGTTGGCGAAGCGGTCACGGAACGTCTGGCCGTGCTGGTCGGCGAGCAACGTGGTCGGCACCAGCACCGCCACCTGCTTGCCGTCCTGGACGGCTTTGAAGGTGGCCCGCACCGCCACCTCGGTCTTGCCGAAGCCGACGTCGCCGCAGACCAGCCGGTCCA
>JAFMJM010000267.1 GCA_017853455.1 Acidimicrobiia bacterium
CCGGCGGTCGAGGCCGCAGCCGAGCAGCGGGACGGACCCACGGTGGTCGTGGCCGACGCGGTCGACGACGGCCCGGCCGCGCTGCGTGCCGACCCGCACCTCTGGCTCGACCCGGTCACGTGGGGTGCGGCGGTCACGGTCGTGGAGCGGGCCCTCGCCGCGGCCGCTCCGGCCGACGCCGCCGACTTCGCGGCTCGTGCCGACACCGTTCGGGGCGAGCTCACGGCACTCGACGCCGGGTACGCCGCCGGCCTCGCCGACTGCCGGCGCCACCTCGTCGTGTCGGTGCACGACGCCTTCGCCCGTCCGGCCGCCCGGTACGGGCTGACGACGGCATCCCTCGTCGGTCGGTCGCCCGAGGGGGAGGCCGACGCCCGCCGCCTGGTCGATCTCGCCGACCGAATGGAACGCGCCGGGGTCACCACGGTGTTCACCGAGCCGCTCGCCCCGCCGGACCAGGCCCGCACCCTCGCCCGGGAGGGCGGCGCGCGCGTCGCCGTGCTCGATCCGGTCGAGGGTCTCACCGCGGCCCAGCGCCGACGCGGTGACGACTATCCCACGGTCATGCGGCGCAACCTGCGGGCGCTGCGGCGGGCCCTCGGCTGCACCTGAGCGAGCGCACAGGTGAGGTCGCTCCGCCCGTGGGGCCGACCGGGACCGGACGGACCACGCCGGTAGCCTCGCGCTTCCGCCCCGGTCCTGGGTCGGGATTCCGTCAGGAGCCACCGTGCGTCGACGCCACACCGTCCTGTCCGCCCTCGCCCTGGTCGTCGGCGCCGGTCTCGCCGCCGTTCCGGTCGGCGCCGTCGCATCGGCCGGTGCGGCGGAGGCGACGGCCGCGTCCGGGCTGGCCGGCGTGAGCGTCTCGGGTGCGGCCGGAACGGCGCCGACGGTCACCTTCACGCCACCGTTGGCGGTGACGAAGACCACCACCGAGGTCGTCGCCGAGGGTGACGGCGCGCGGACGAAGGCCGGCCAGACCGTCCTGGTCCAGTACGTGCTCTACAACGGTCGGACCGGGGCCCAGATCGAGAGCACCTACGCCACCCCCAACACGCCGGTCGCGCTCCCGCTCGACAAGAAGCAGGCACTGCCCTCGCTCGTGAAGGCGCTCACGGGCAAGCGGGTCGGCGACCGGGTGCTGGTCGCCTTCGCTCCGTCGGAGGGTCTCACGGCCAACGCCCCCGCCGATTCGGGGGTCCTGGCCGACGACACGCTGCTGTTCGCGATCGACGTCGTCGGCGACGCCACGCCGCTCGAGCGCGCCACCGGCACCAAGGTCGCGCCGGTGTCCGGACTCCCGACCGTGAAGTTGTCGGCGAGCGGCGAGCCGACCATCACGATCCCCAAGGGTCAGGCTCCGACGTCGCTCGTCGTCCAGCCGCTGATCGAGGGTGAGGGCCCGGTCGTCACCGCCGGTCAGACCGTCACGGTCCACTACCGCGGCGTGCTGTGGCGCGACGGTTCGACGTTCGACTCGTCGTGGAAGCGCAAGCAGCCCGCGAAGTTCGGGATCGGCACCGGTCAGGTCATCGCCGGCTGGGACTCGGGCATCGTCGGCCAGCACGTCGGGTCGCAGCTGCTGCTCGTCATCCCGCCCGACCAGGGCTACGGATCGACGGGCCAGCCGAGCGCGGGCATCAAGGGCACCGACACCCTCGTGTTCGTCGTCGACATCCTTGCGGCGGCCTGACCTGACCTGACCCGGCCGGACCGGGCGGTTCAGCCCAGCTGCGCGTGGAGGAACGCGCACACCTCCGGCCAGAGCCGGTCGGAGAGGGTGCGGTCGAGCGTGCCGAAGGCGTCGTGCGGCCCCATGAAGGCGTGGCCGGCACCGTCGTGGACCTCGAAGCGCACGTCGTGCCCGGCACCCTGCAGGCGCGCTTCGAGCTCCCGGACGACGTCGGGCGGGAAGAAGTCGTCGTTGCCCGCCATGTGGCCCCGCACCACGGCGGTCAGGCCCGACCAGTCGGGTTCGGCGTCACCGGAGGGCACGCCGTAGAACGGCACCGCCGCCTTCACGACGTCGCCCCGCTCGGCGGCGAGCACCAGCGTGAGCATGCCCCCCATGCAGAACCCGACGACCCCGATGCCGGTGCCGGTCGTGGCCGGGTGGGCCGCCAGGAAGTCGACCGCGCCGCTCATGTCGGCGGCAGCCCGGTCGAGCGGGAGCGCCTGCATCAGCGCGGCGGCCTTGTCGACCTCGTCGTGGCCGGCGAGCTCGCCGCGGTAGAGGTCGGGGGCGAGGGCGACGAACCCGGCGGCGGCGAGCCGGTCGGCCATCTCCTTGATGCCGGGGTTGAGGCCCCACCACTCCTGGATCACGATCACGCCCGGTCCGGAACCACTCGGAGGCAGCGCGAGGTACCCGCGGGCCGCGTGTCCGTCGGGTGCCGGGGGCAGGTCGATCAGCGTCATGGCGGCAACCTAGCCCGAGGGGGGTGACGGCGGGTCCGGTGTCACGGCCCCGGACCCTGGCCTAGCCTGTGGTCGTGGACCTCATCGCGGCGGCGGTCCCCGGCTTCTTCGGGTCGATGGCGGTCGAGCGGCGACGTCTGCGTCGGCGGGCCGCCACGACGGGTCCGTCGGCCGCCGACTACGAGGTTCGTGACACCCTGGCGAGTCTCGCGATGGGCGTCGGCAGCGTGGTGGTGCCGCTGCTCACGGAGCGGCTGCTGGCCCCGGTCACCCCCGGACCCGGACGGCACCGTGGCCACCGGGCGCTGGTGGCGGTCGCCGTCGCGGCTGCAGTGACGGCGACGATCGGCGACCGGCGACGTCGGTCCCGGGCGCAGGCGGACACCGTCGTCGACGATCCCGGACCCGACGGGGTCGATCCGGCCCCGGTGCCGGCCGGCGACCGGCTCTCCCGGACCGCCGCGTCCGTCGCCGTGCTCGCCGGCGGCGCAGCCGTCGCCCTCGCCTGGACCGCGGCGACCTCCCCCGAGCGACTCTGGACGAAGCGCATCGCCGATCTGGGTCGCGGGCCGCTCGCGGTCGCCGTCGCCGTCGCCGGTTGGGACTTCGTCTACTACTGGAACCACCGGTGGATGCACACGAGTCGGTACATGTGGGCGTACCACGTCGTGCACCACTCCAGCGAGCGCTACAACCTGTCGACCGCGTTGCGTCAGCCCGTCGCCGGTGCGCTGACCGCGGCCGTGCCGTACGGGTTGCTGTCGTGGCTCGGAATCCACCCCGACCTGGTCGAGCAGGCCCGCGACGTCAACCTCCTGTACCAGTACTGGATCCACACCGACACCATCCGCCGGATCGGCCGCGCGGAGCGGGTGCTGAACTCGCCGTCGCACCACCGGGTCCACCACGCCAGCAACCGTGGGTACCTCGACCGCAACCACGGCAGCATCCTCATCACCTGGGACCGGTGGTTCAAGACCTTCGCCGAGGAACGCGACGACGAGCCGGTCGTCTACGGGCTGACGAAGAACATCGAGACGTTCGATCCGGTGCGGATCGCGACCCACGAGTACCGGTCGATCCTCCGCGACGTCGCCGACGCCGAGACCTGGTCGGAGCGGCTCTCGTTCGTCCTGCGCGGCCCGGGCTGGGCCGACCGTCGCCGCGCCGAGGTGCGGGTCGCCGGGTAGCGTCT
>JAFMJM010000268.1 GCA_017853455.1 Acidimicrobiia bacterium
CCGCGGCGCCGATGGCCAAGGTGCGCGGTCTGTCGTGCTCCCGCGGGCACTTCAACGACCCGAGGGCGCGGTTCTGCGGTGTCTGCGGGATCACGATGCACCAGGCCTCGTTCATCCTCATCGAGGACGTCCGCCCGGCGCTCGGGGTCCTGACGTTCGCCGACGGCTCGTTCCGGACGGTCGACCGCGACATCGTCGTCGGCACCGATCCCACCCAGAGCGCCGACGTCGCCGTCGGGACGATCGCCGGTGCCCCGATCACCGACGGCACCGGGACCGTGAGCCCGGTCCACGCCGAGATCCGCCTGGTCGAGTGGGACGTCTTCGTCGTCGACCACGGGTCGGCGACCGGGACGTTCGTGTGGGGTCAGGGTCAGACCGACTGGGAGCGGATCACCGAGGGTGAGCCGCGCCCGGTCACTCCCGGGACCCACCTCTCGTTCGGTGGCGTGACCGCGACCTTCCAGTCGTCCCAGAACCAGCGCTAGGCCGTCATGGCGGACGCCGGCACCGCGGATGGCCACCTGATCGGACGCTACGTCGCCGAGCGTCCACTGGGCGCCGGTGCCTTCGCAACCGTCTGGCTCGCCCGCGACGACGTCCTCGAGACCCGGGTCGCCATCAAGGTCCTGGCCGACAACTGGGCGCGCAACGAGGGCGTCCGACGGCGCTTCGTCGAGGAAGCGAAGATCCTCCGGAAGATCGACCACGACTGCATCATCCGGGTCCACGAGATCAACGAGCTCGAGGACGGCCGCCCGTACATCGTGATGGCGCTCGCCGACCACGGAACGCTCGAGGACCGGCTCGCCCGGCATCCCGACGGCTTGTCTCCGGGGCAGGCGATCGAGATGACGATCGAGATCTGCGAGGCGCTCGAGGTCGTGCACCAGTACGGCGTGGTGCACCGTGACCTGAAGCCGAGCAACGTCCTGTTCCGCTCCGTGCGGCCCCACGAGCAGGCGGCTGCGCAACGAGCCGGCCAGATCCTCGGTGACTACGCCGTCGTCCTCGGCGACTTCGGCCTTGCGAAGGACCTGGCGGTCGACGCCGGCGTCACCGTGGCGGCCGGCACGCCGGCCTACATGGCTCCCGAGCAGGCCCGGTCGGACGCCGTCGTCGATCAGCGGACCGACGTCTTCGCGGTCGGCGTCGTCCTCTACGAGATGCTCACCGGCGCACCCCCGTTCTCGTCGGCGGATCTCGCGGCCGCCGGCACGTCGCGTGGGTGGAATCCCGGCCTCTCGATCACGGCCCGGGTGCCGGGGGTCGACCCGGCGTTCGACCGGATCCTCGAGCGGGCGCTCGCCCCGGAACCCGACGACCGGTACTCCACGGCCACCGAGCTGATCGCGGATCTCACGGGGCTGTTCGACAGCCTGCCGTCGGACCGTCTCGTGCGGGCGGTCGAAGCCCCGGTCCCCACCGGGGCGGCCGGGCGGGTGTTCGACCTCGTCGCCCTGGCGCGGGAGATCATCACGTCGGACCCGGGCGTCGCCGAGATCGCGGTCGCGGAGGATCGCCTGACCCGTCCGCTCAGCGTCGCCGTCATCGGATCGGCGGAGCGGGTGGGGCTCGTTCCGGGCCGGCACGCCCGGATGGACGTCACCGCCCACGAGATCGACGACCCGGCGGTCGCGGCTTCCGACCTGGTCGTGCTCGCGGTGACGCCGGAGCACGTGCCACCCATGGCGGCGAGCCTGAGCGCGATCCTCCGGGAGGCGATCTCGGGACCGGTCGCCGTGGAGGTCCTGGTGGTGACCGAGCGCGGTCAGGCCCCCGGACCGGTGCTGAGCCAACTCCGTCGGGACCCGGCCCTGATCCGACTCCAGCCCGACATCGGGGTCGCGTCTCCCCAGACGGTCGCGGCGGTCGAGCGGATGTGCGCCGAGCTCTCCGGGCCCCGCATCGCTCTCGTCCGCGGCTCGGCCGGGCTCGCGCACCTGCTGCGCAGTGCCGAGCACGCCTCGACCACCGAAGCGCGGGTTCGTATCCTCCGCGGCGTCGACATCGTGACCTCCGAGATCCCCGCGGTCGCCGAGATCGACGTCCTGCGCGACCTGACCGTGGGTGCGGTCCGTCTGCCGGCCACCGTCCGTCGCGACGTCGTCAACCTGCTCCTGCACGACGATCCGGCGCTGAAGGTCGGGCTCAGCACCGGGACGGATCTCGCCACGGTCCTGGAACGGGCCGAAGCGCTCAGCCAGAGTTGGCGGGTGCTCGAGAACACCGGGCGGATCCCCTTCAGCGTGCGCGGCGAGATCCTGATCGCCGAGCGTGCCCTCGACCAACTGATCGCCGACCTCGGAGATGAGTCGTGACCGATCCGACGCGGCTCGGAACCGACGACCCCGGCCGGGCCGGACCGAGCGCGGGATGGGTCCTCTCCATCGACCTCGGAACAGCCGACATGGCCGTCACGGCGACCACGGCCGACGGTCGGACCGAGGTGATCCGGGTCGACGACGAGGACTGCGCACCGTCGTCGGTCGCGGTCGACGACGAGCACTCGATCATCGTCGGTCGCGCGGCGGATCGGTTCATTGACGAGCATCCGGGCTCCGGCGTCCGCGCCATCCGTGAGCGGATCATCCAGAGCGCCCCGATCGTGATCGACGGTCACGGCCACGCCGTCCGGGACCTGCTCGCCGCCATCCTCGGTCACGCCCTGGCCGAGGCGAGGCGGACGATGGGCGGCGAGCCGACGCGCGTCGTGCTCGCCCACCCGGCGTCGTGGTCGCAGATCATGCTCAACCAGCTGGCGGGCGCGGCCGACCAGGCCGGGATCGGGCGACCGGAGTTCGTCGCCGAACCGATCGCGGCCGCCCTCGCGGTGTGGCCCCCCGCCGACGCCCCGACGGGCACCCACATCGGGGTGATCGACTTCGGTGCCCGGACCTGCGACGTGACGATCGTCCGGGCGACGGGCAACGGGTACACGATCCTCGGTCGACCCGCCTCGAACCCCACGATCGGCGGCGAGCTGCTCGACGAGGTGGTCATCGGCATGATCGGCGAGTTCCTCGATCCGATGGTCTGGAACGAGCTCCAGCTGCTGGCCGACCCCGAGACGAACCGCCTGCGCAGAGCGATCGGATCGGCAGGCCGGGAGGCACGGGAGACCCTGTCGACGGAGACGACGGCGCGGGTCGATCTCGACCTCGACGGGTCACCGATCACGGTCACGGTGAGCCGCCGCACCCTGGAGCGCCGGACCGCCGCCACCCTCGACGACGTGGTGCGGGCGCTCGCCGACGGTGCGGTCGACGCCGGTCTGACGCCGGCCGACCTGGGGGCGGTCGTCCTCGCCGGCGGCGTCGGCGGGATGCCGTTGCTCCGGCAGATGGTGACCGAGGCGTTCTCCTGGGCGACGATCCACGTCCCCGGGAACGCGACGCACGCGATCGCGCTCGGCGCCGGACGGGCACCCCGGGACGTCACCCGGACCATCGACGACCACGCCGAATCGGTGCCCGCCGCATCGCTCGTCACGCCGCCTCCCCCACCCGTCACGGCCCCAGCGCCTCCCCCACCCGTCACCGCCCCAGCGCCTCCCCCGCCGCCCGTCGCACCTCCCCCGCCACCCGTCGCGGCCTCGGCACCTCCGCCGCC
>JAFMJM010000269.1 GCA_017853455.1 Acidimicrobiia bacterium
CCAGGCCCCGGGCGATCTGCTGGAGGATCTCGGCGCTCGGCTTGCGCAGGCCCCGTTCGATCTGGCTGAGGTAGGGGTTGGAGATCCCGGCCCGGTCGCTCAGACCCCGCAGCGACAGGCGGGCCTGCTCGCGCTGGACCCGGATGAAGTCACCGAGGTCGCGCAGACGGGCCTCGACCCCGTCGACCACCGGTCAGGCGCTCGTGAGCCGGCGGGCGAGTTCGGCGTCGATCCGGTCGATGACCGCGTGCAGCGCCCGGCGGATGTCGGAGACCTCCCGCTCGAGCAGACCGAGCTCGACCAGCCGGTCGGCGACGTCGGCGTCGGACAGGACCGGCAGGTTGGCGAGGGTGTCGTCGGTGATCAACGACTCGCGGCCGCGGGTCCACTCGATGGCGGGGTCGGGCGCGAGCCGGTGCACCATGCGGCTGGCCGAGGGAGCCGGGCGCGGGCCGGGGTCGGCGAGGATCGACGGAAGCGCCGCGACCAATTCGGCGACGCTGCCGCCGCGGGCCCGCCGGTCCTGCTCGGCGTGCAGGATCTCGATGCGGGCCTGGGCGAGACGGCGGACGTAGGAGACCTCCGTCTCGACCTCGGCGCACTCGTCGCGCAGCGCGCGGACGTCGTCGTCGGACCGGTCGGCGAGCCCGTCGAGCCGGCCCGGGGAGAGGAGGACGTCGATCCGCCGGGGGGTGCCGGTCACGCTCCGAGGGTACCAGCGACACCCGGGCACCCGGTCGGAGCCGGGCCGCGGGCGGCGACGCCGATCAGCAGGCGGCCGACAGCGTGGCGTAGGGGTTCACGGTGCCACCGGGCGTGCGGATCTCGAAGTGCAGGTGCGGGGCCGTGGAGTCACCGGTCATCCCGACGTAGCCGATGACCTCACCCTGCGCCACGGTCCGGGCACCGCCGGCGAACGACGACAGGTGGGCGTAGAAGTAGGTGTTGCCGTCGGCGGCGTTGACGTAGGCCATGTTCCCGCCGGCACCACCCGACTGGTACCACACCGACCCCGCCTTGACCGCCACGAGCGGAGTGCCGACAGCGGCGAAGATGTCGTTGCCCATGTGCGACCGCCCGCCCGAACGCGGGTCGCCGAAGTCGTTGGTGAACGATCCGTGGACCGGGCACAGGAACCCGCCCACCGGCGGCCCCGACGCCACGGGCGCGGGCGGGAGCGCTGCGCGGGCCGCAGCGCGGGCCGCGGCTTCGGCGGCCGCCCGTGACGCGGCCTCACGGGCGAGACGGTCCACGAGCTCGTCGAACGCGCGCTGGGCGTCGGCCACCGCCGCTTCGACGGTGGCGCGTTCGGTCTGGATCTGGGCGACGACCCGGTCGGCCTCGGTCCGCTTGGCGCGCAGATCGGCCTGCTGGGCGGCGAGGTCCTGGTCGAGGACCTTGAGCTGCCCGAGCGCCGCGTCGTCGCGGGCGTTGGCCGACTGCAGGAGCGCGGTGCGCCGCAGTCCGTCGAGCACGTCGCCGCCCGAGAAGATCGCCGAGGCCTGGTCGGCCGTCGTGCCCCGTTCCTTGTAGGCCGTCAACGCCCGGCTCCGGACGAGAGTCCGCAGCTCCTCGGCCCGGGCGCGGCCCTCCTCGATCCGGGCCTGCACGGCGTCGATGTCGTCGGCGAGCTCCTCGCTGCGCGCGGTGGCGGCCTGGAACCGACCGACCACTTCGGTCGCGGTCGCCTGCGCCGCACGCAACCGGGCCTCGAGGTCGGCGACCGAGCCGGAGGCGACGGTCGTCGTCGTGGGCGCCGCCACGACCGGTACAGCTCCCGCGCCGAGCACGGCCACTGCGACCACGACGGTCGCGGCGAGGGTCCCGAGTCGGATCCGGGACGACGGAGCGGAGACGATCCGGCGCACTGGGGAAGGACCCTAGTCCCGGGCCGAGGGGCCGTCGGACCCCGGTGACTGCCCGACCGGGGTGGATCCGCCGCTCCCGCCACTGACCGGCGGCAGGACCGCCACCTCGTCGTCGGCAACCAGCACGGTCTCCGGTCCGAGCGCCGGCTCGTCACCGTTGACCCACATCCGGGCGGTGCCGCGCACCGCCGCGAACCCGGGCCCGTAGCGGTGGTCGAGCTCGGCGGCCAGGCCGGCCAGGGTCGCGCCCGGCGCCAGGGTCACCACGTCGTCGCGTCGACCGGCCACCTCCCGGGCGGCCGCGAAGAGCCGGATCCGGACGGTGATCAGGGGGCGTCTCCGCCGTGGTCGGCGTCCTCGATCTCCGCCAGGTCGGCTTCGAGGGCCGCCAGGTCGGTCTCGAGGGCCAGGAGCTCCTCGGTGGAGGGTGCGGCGGTCGGCGGGTTCGGCTCGGCGGTGGTCACGCTTCGGGACCGTACCCGCTGCGCCGCGCTCGCCGGGGGGTCACCCACCGGCACCACCCGAACCGGCGGAACCGTCGGTAGCGGCGTTCCCGCCCGGGATCCCCCCGGCGCCACCCGCGCCGCCGGCTCCGGGGGTCGCCGATCCCGACGGCGCGGTGGCCGAGCCACCGTTCCCTCCGTTGCCTCCGTCGCCACCGTCACCGGTCGTGCCCCCCGCCGAGCCGACGCCCCCGGCGCCACCGGCACCGCCCGCGCCACCGGCACCACCGACCGCACTGCAGCCGACACCGCCACACGAGTCGGCTCCGCCCGCGCCTCCGGCACCACCGTGTCCCCCGTCGCCGCCGTGCAGACCGGTCCCGCCCGCGCCTCCCGCACCGCCCAGACCACCCGGCGAGGCCAGGTCACCTGCCGAACCGGCACCGCCGACGCCGCCGTTCCCACCGTCACCACCGCGACCGCCCGGACCGCCCGCTGCGCCCGGCACCGAACCGATCGCCCCCGGGGCGCCGCTGCCGCCCCGCCCGCCCGCACCACCGCGACCACCGTCACCACCGGCACCACCCCGACCGCCGTCACCCGAGACCATTCCCCCGGCCCCACCCCGACCGCCGGGACCACCCGAGCCACCGGCCGACCCCGCACCGCCGTTGCCGCCGTTCGCGCCCGGGGTCGCACCGCTCGAGCCGGTGGCCGCGGCCGGCCCGGTGGTGGCGCCACCGCCGGCGCCACCGCGACCACCGTTGCCGCGGCGCGCGGCGTCGCCACCGTTGCCGCCGGCGCCGCCCGACCGACCGGTCCCGCCGTCACCGCCGTCGCCCGCCACGCCGTCGGACCCGGTCGGGCCCGTCCGGCCCGCGACGCCGGACGCGCCCGGGCGACCGGACTGCGGCCCGGGAGCCCCGGGACGCCCGGGTGCACCACCCGGGCCACCCGCACCCCCGAATCCGGCCGCGCCACCGGCACCACCCCGACCGCCGGCCCCGGCGGGTGCCGACGCGCCGTCGCCACCGTCACCGCCGGCACCTCCGGCGCCACCCGTCCCACCCGCACCGCCGTCGCCCGCGTCACCACCGTCGCCCGACACGACGCCACCCCGACCACCGTCACCGCCGGCGCGTCCCGCCGGTCCCGGGCCACCCGGCCCGCCCGGGGCACCGTCCGCACCGGGTGCACCGGCCGACCGGCCGCCGCTGCCCGCTGCACCGTCGCGCCCACGCGACCCCACGGCTCCCGGCCCGAGGTCGAAGGCGTCGCCACCGTCGCCACCGTTGCCG
>JAFMJM010000270.1 GCA_017853455.1 Acidimicrobiia bacterium
GCCGACGTGGGGGCCGTCGTCGGCTCCTCGACGGCGGCCACGGGAGCGGCCAGGGCCGTCACCGCCACCAGGGCGACCAGGGCGGCGACGAGCGCGGAGCGGCGGCGGGAGGTCATGGCACTTCCATCGTACGGAACCGGCCCCCACTTGAGGACGGCGGGCCCCGGCGGTGGTGGGGCGGCCGGGTGGTCCGGCTCCCGGGTGGCCCCCGCCGGAGCGGGTGGTGGACAATGGCGCTTCCGACGAAAGGGACCCCATGAAGTTGGCTCTCGGGCTCGATCTCTACCGCGGTGCCACGCTGGAGGTGCCCGTCGACCAGGTGCGCGCCGCCGAGGACCTCGGGTACCACTCGGTCTGGACCGCCGAGGCCTACGGCTCCGACGCCTTCTCCCCGCTCGCCTATCTGGCGGCGTGCACCACCCGGATCCGGCTCGGCACCGACCTGGCCCAGATCGCGGCCCGGACGCCGGCCGCCACCGCCATGCAGGCCATGACGATCGACGCCCTGGCCGGGGGCGGCCGGGTGATCGTGGGGCTGGGCGTGTCGGGGCCCCAGATCGTCGAGGGCTGGTACGGCCAGCCGTGGGGGAGCCCCAACCAGCGGCTGCGGGAGTACGTGGCAATCATGCGCAAGGTGTTCGCCCGCGAGCCGCTCACCAACGACGGCACCGAGTTCCCGCTGCCCTACACGGGGCCGGGCGCGCTCGGGCAGGGCAAGGCGCTGCGCTCGATCCTCCACCCCGCCGGCGACATCGGCATCTGGATCGGGGCGGGTGGTCCGAAGAACTCGGCGCTGGCCGCCGAGGTGGCCGACGGGTTCCTGCCGATGGGCTGGGGCGCCGACGGCGAGTCCGTCTACGGCCCCGACCTCGACGCCGGGTTCGCGGCGCGCGGTGGTCGGCCCGACCACTTCGAGGTGTTCGGCGGGGTGTCGGTGGTGATCACCGACGACGTGCGGGGCACGCTCGACGCCATGAAACCCCTCACCGCGATGTACGTCGGGGGTATGGGGTCGGCCACGCACAACTACCACCGGGCCGCGATGGCCCGCCGGGGCTTCCCCGAGGCGGCCGAGCGCATCCACGAGTGCTGGATGGCCGGTGAGAAGGAGGCGGCGGTCGCCGCCGTGCCCGACGAGTACCTCGAGCAGGGGGCGTTGATCGGCTCGCCCGAACGCATCCGCGGGCAGTGGGAGCCGTTCACGCAGCGGGGCCTGACCGGGTTGATCGTGCGGACCGACGGCGCCGAGGGGTTGGAGCTCCTCGCCGACCTGGCCGGGACGCGCGACCTCGCCGACGGGGTGGCGTGATGGACGTCAGCCAGATCGTCGTCGACCGTCCGGCGCCGTTCGTGGCGCGCATCACGCTGAACCGGCCCGACAAGCGCAACGCCATCTCGACGCCGATGCGCTCCGAGATCCTCGCCGCGCTCGAGGCGCACGACCGCGCCGACGACGTGCACGTGACCATCGTGCGCGGCGCCGGCGACTGCTTCTCGGCCGGGTACGACCTCGGCGGTGGGCTGATGGACGACCTGCCGTTCCACTCGGCGCCGGGCGACGGGGCCTGGACGCGGCAGGCGACCGACACGTGGTTCCGGTTCTGGGACCTCGCCAAGCCGGTGATCGCGCAGGTCCACGGCTACGCGATCGCCGGGGCGACCGAGCTCGTGCAGGCCTGCGACCTGGTGTACGTCGCCGACGACGCGCGCATCGGGTACCCGATCGTGCGCGTGGCGTCGCCGCCCGACTGGCAGTACCACATGCCGCTGCTCGGGGTGCGGCGGGCGCTCGAGATCATGCTGATCGGCGACGACCTCACCGGCGCCGAGGCCGCGGCGATCGGCTGGGCCAACCGGGCGTTCCCGGCGGACGCGCTCGAGCGCGAGGTGCTCGACCTGGCCGAGCGGGCGGCGGCGGTCGCACCCGACCTCGCGCAGCTCAACAAGCGGATGGTGCACCGACAGGCCGACGTCATGGGCGTGCGGGCCGCGATGCGCGCCGGCGAGGAGTTCCAGGCGCTGGCCGGGCACCAGGCGTCGGTGCAGGCGTTCAAGGCCGACCCGCTCGGCACGATGAAGCGGATCAACGCCGCCGACGCCGAGCGCCGTGCCCGCCGGGAGGGCGGCGGGGGCTGAGCCGGTCCCGGACGCCGGGTGTTCGGACGCCGGGTGCGGGGTCGGTACCGTATCGGGTTCAGGGGCGGCCGGCCGGCCGTCACCGCCGGACGTCGAACCAGGATCCCGGGCCCGTGCACCGTCATCTCCGTACCCGCAATCCCCTCCGCTCCCTCGGCGCACTCGTCGCTGCCGCCACGCTCGCCCTCGGGGCGACCGGGATGCTCGCCGCACCGGCGGGAGCCGCTCCCCGGCCGGGGAGCAAGCTCGTGCTCACCACGCCGCCACTGGCGCAGTACACCGATCGGGTGGATCTTGCGCCGACCGGCCCGAGCATCGGCGACCTCGTCACGTTCCGGGCGCCGGTGTCGAAGGCCGGTTCGAGCGCGGTGATCGGGTTCATGACCGGTTCGCTGCGCAACACCGCCATCGACTTCCCGAAGCCGGGCTCGGCGGTGCGGGAGGTCAACCTCGTCTTCGTGCTGCGTGACGGCAAGGACGAACTCGTCGTGGGTGGTGCGGCCGAGTATCCGCTCGACGGTGCCACGCTGCCGCTCCCGTCGACGACCGTGAGGCCGTTGCTCGGCGGGTCCGGTCGCTACGCCGGGGCGCGCGGCGAAGTGGTGACGGTCCACGCCGCCGACGACACCTGGACCCACACCTTCCGCTTCACGAGCTGAGCGGCTCGCCCGCCGGGGCACGCATTCCGCTCCGAAGCCGGCCCGGTACGACGCGTCGTCGGGCTAGCGTCTCGCTTCCGAGCGGGCACCACCGATGCGCCCGCCGACCCGTTCCCGTTCTCCGTGGAGGTTCCCATGGCCACCGTCCTCGACGGTCCCGACGCCGTCCGTGCCGCCGTCGGCACCCACCTCGGGTTCTCCGACTGGCTGACGATCGAGCAGGACCGGGTGAACCAGTTCGCCGACGCCACCGGTGACCACCAGTGGATCCACGTCGATCCGGAGCGGGCGGCCTCCGGTCCGTTCGGCGCGCCGATCGCCCACGGCTACCTCACGATGTCGCTGTCGAACTTCTTCCTGCCCCAGATCGTGGAGGTGCGCGGCTTCGACGCCGGCATCAACTACGGGGTCGACAAGGTGCGGTTCCCGTCACCGGTGAAGGTGGGGGAGCGCATCCGGGCCGGGGCCGAGCTGGTCGAGGTGACCGACGTGCCCGGGGGCGTCCAGACCCGCATGGTCGTGACGATCGAGATCGACGGCGGCACCAAGCCGGCGTGCGTGATCGAGTCGCTGTCGCGCTGGCTGGTCTGATGCCCCGGACCGCCCGGCCTGGCCCGGCCTGGGAGGCCGCCGGGCGGGGCTGGTAGAGTCTTCAATCCGCCGCGGGGTGGAGCAGTCTGGTAGCTCGTCGGGCTCATAACCCGAAGGTCGTGGGTTCAAATCCCACCCCCGCCACCATCGAAACCGCAGGTCAGAGCCCCTCCCCGGAGGGGCTCTCTGCGTGTCCGGGGTCGGTCTGGTCACAGGT
>JAFMJM010000032.1 GCA_017853455.1 Acidimicrobiia bacterium
TGTTAAGCGTGCCGCCAGCGTTCGTCCTGAGCCAGGATCAAACTCTCCATCGAGACTCCGCTCGGGCCGCCGGCGAACCGGAGGACCGAGACGAAATCGGAGAGTCGCCCGTCAGGTCACACTCGACCTTCGGGGCAACTGCCCGTGGCCTCCCGCCGGTAAACCGGCGTTCGTGTCTCACGGGCGGAATTGCGTGTTGGACGATCCCCCGGTCCCGAAGGTCCGAGAAATACGCCCTCACTGGCTTTTGGCGTTCACTGTTCCGTTGTCAAGGAGCTGGCCCGAGGCACGACACCGGCAATCCGGCCGCCTCGACGGGACACCGTTGGCCCCGGAGGGCTGGTGTCCGATTCTCCTGCGACCGGTTCCCGGAGGAAGCGGTTCGGGGGAGGAGCGGGAACACTACAGGTTCACGTCGGCAACTGCAACGCAGATGGGGGTTTCCCCGGGATTTTTCTCCCGGACCCGGTTCCGCCCCGCCCGACGATACGGGTCAGGCGTTCCGGAGACGGGCCCAGCGGCGCTTGCCGACCTGGACCAGCACCCCGTCGAGGGCCTCGGGGGCGAACACGGCGTCGGGGTCGTCGACGACGGCACCGTCGAGGCGGACCCCACCCTGGGCGATCAGGCGTCCGCCTTCCTTGTTGGACGGGGCCAGGCCGGCCTGGCGCAGCACGGCGGCCAGGCGCACGGGCCCGTCACCGGCGCCGAGGTCGGCGGGGTCGAGGACGTGCTCGGGGACCTCGGAGGGGGCCTCGTTGGCCCGGAAGACCTTGTCGAACTCGGCCTCGGCGGCCGCCCCCGCCCCGTCGCCGTGGTAGAGGTCGACGACGGTGCGGCCCAGCAGGCGCTTGGCCTCGACCGGGCGCAGGTCCCCGGCCGCCAGGGCGGCCTCGACCTCGTCGCAGCGGTCGGGGTGCCAGCCGGTGGTGAGCCGGAAGTACCGGGGCATCAGGGCGTCGGGGATCGACATCAGCTTTCCGAACTGCTCCCCCGGCGCCTCGGCGATCCCGATGTAGTTGCCGAGGGACTTCGACATCTTGTTGTGGCCGTCGAGACCCTCGAGGAGCGGCGTGGTGCACACGACCTGCCCCTCCTGGCCCGCCCGCTCCTGGAGGTGGCGGCCCATCAGGTTGTTGAACAGCTGGTCGGTCCCGCCGAGCTCGACGTCGGCCCGCACCTCCACCGAGTCCTGGCCCTGGAGCAGGGGGTAGAGGAACTCGGTGAGCGAGATCGGCGTGCCGCCGGCGTAGCGCTTGGCGAAGTCGTCCCGCTCGAGCATCCGGGCCACGGTCGTCTGGGCGGTGAGCCGCAGGATCCCGGCCATGTCGAGGGGGGCCAGCCAGTCGGCGTTGCGGTGCACCTCGAGCCGGTCGGGGTCGAGGATCCGCCGGACCTGCTCGAGGTAGGTGGCGGCGTGGGCGTCGACCTCGGCCTTCGACAGGGGCGGCCGGGTCGCCGAGCGCCCGGACGGGTCGCCGACCTGGGCGGTGAAGTCGCCGATGATGAGCACCGCGGTGTGCCCGAGGTCCTGGAACTGGCGGAGCTTGCGCAGCACGACGGCGAACCCGAGGTGGATGTCGGAGGCCGTGGGGTCGATGCCGAGCTTCACCCGCAGGGGCGCACCCCGGGCCAGCTTGCGGCGCAGGTCGGCCTCGCTGATGAGGTCGACGACCCCGGAGGCGATGATGCGCACCTGCTCGTCGACACCGACCATGGCCCCGCACGATACCGGCGCCCCTCAGGGTCGGGCCGGGACCCGCCGATAGTGTGGGCGTCGCTCCAGCCACCCGAACCCACCCGGGAGGAACCCGTGCCCCGAACCCGCCGGACCCGCCGCGCGCTCCACACCGTGGCCGCCTCGGTCGCCCTCACCACCGCCCTCGTCGCCGGGGTCGTCGGTGGCGCCTCCCCCGCGTCCGCCCGCCCGACCCGGGCCCTGGCGTCGGGGTCGTGGGACATCGGGTTCTCGTGGGCCGGTGGCGCATCGTTGCGTACCGGAACGGTGAGTTCGAACGTCGCCTTCATCGGCAACGGCAGCGGCACCCTCGACGTCGACGCCGACTCGGTCGCGGGCCCCTACCGCATCACGATGGCGGCCGCCGGCTCGGGCCGGGCCACGGTCGCCGGCAGCAGCGCCCAGGGCTCGAGCAACGACACCACCTACACGTTCTCCGGAGCGTTCGGGGGCAGCGCCTCCGAGCCCTGCCTCACCGGGCAGATCGAGCTCGGCGGCACGTTCGTCTACGAGGACGCCGCGGGCATCGCCTTCATCCCGCTCGAGGGCATCACCAAGCCCATGACCTGCGCGGAGTGGCCGCTGCGGATCGTGTCGGTCGAGTGCAACGTGGTCGAGGGCGAGTGGGCCTGGGTCAAGACCCAGGGGCTCATCGGCGCCGGCTTCACGTTCACCGGCTCGCCGTCGCGGTTCTGGGGCGTGCGCACACCCCAGTCGGCGTCGGGTGCGGCCGCGTCGGACTCGGCCATGCAAGCCCTGATGGACGAGGCCAACGCCCTGGCGTCCGCTCAGCCGATCTCGGCGACCGACCTCCAGGCGTTCCTGCGCTCGGCGCGCACCCGCATCCCCGACGTCGCCCCGGCCTGCGGATCCCGCCAGGCCGACGTCGAGCTGGCCGTGCTCACCCGGGTGATCATCGCCCAGATGATCGACCAGGGCACCGCGCTCCCCACCGACGCCCTGATCACGCTGGCCGACTTCGCGGCGCGCGTGCACGCGTTCGCCCGGCCCCAGTCCGACCTGTCGCGCACGACCGCCACGTCGCTCCAGGACGCGCTGACCCGCCTGATCGACGACACCTCGGCCACGGCGCGTCAACTCGCCGACGCCGCCGACGCCGCCCGTCGCCTCGGCTGGAACCCGCTGGCCAACCGCCTCGACCAGGAAGCCGCCGCCCGCTGACGCCCGTCAGCCGAGCAACGCCGCCAGCCGGTCGGCGATGGCACCGACCTCCGGCGACGTCCCGGCGACCCACATCACGAGGTCGAACACGTCGTCGTCGGCGAGCTCGGATGCGGCAACGCCGTTGATCTCGAGGAACACCGCGGCGGCCAGCCAACCCAACCGCTTGTTGCCGTCGACCAGCGGGTGGTTCCCGACGATCGACTGCAACAGGGCCGAGGCCTTGGTGACGAGGTCGGGGTAGGCGTCGCGCCCGAACGCCGTCGCCGCCGGACGGGCCGCAGCCGATCCGAGCAGGCCGACGTCGCGGATCGGCGGAGGTTCCCCCAACAGCCGGACCGCCAGGTCGATCAGGTCGTCGGTGTCGAGGTACTCGACCTCGCGGGTCACTCCCCGAGTCGGCGCAGGACGTCGGCGTGCCGGTCCTGGACGCGAGTCGCGGCGTCGGCCACCCGGTCACGGTGCGCGCCGCGGGCCACGAACTCCCGCACCGCGCGGCGAGCGGCCTCCTGCATCGTGATGCCCTCGAGCGCCGCACGCGCCCGGAGCGCAGCCTGTTCGTCGTCGGTCAGGCGGAGCGTCATGGCCACGCCCCGAATGGTATCAATCCGATACCACGGCTCGTGCGCCGGCGGGCGACCGCGTCAGGTGCGGGCGGCGAGCCAGGCCTGGGCGGCGGCGAGCTGCGGGCCGATGGCCTCGGGGCCCGCGCCCCCCGGGGTCGAGCGGCGCTTGACCGCCTGTCCGGGTTCGAGCAGCGCCAGGGCGTCGGGGCCGAGACGCGGGTCGGTCATGACGAGCTCGTCGAGGGGCAGACCCCGCTCGGCGGCCTGCCGCACGATCGACCCCACCACCGCGTGGGCCTCGCGGAACGGTGTCCCGCGGGCCACCAGCCACTCGGCGAGGTCGGTGGCCGACGCCGCCGGCACGTCGGCGGCGGCGCGCATCCGGTCGAGGTCGAAGGTGACCGTCTCCATGAGCCCCGTCAGGGCGAGGAGGGCCAGGACCGTGGTGTCGAGGGAGTCGAAGAACGGCTCCTTGTCCTCCTGGAGGTCCCGGTTGTAGGCGAGCGGCAGGCCCTTGAGGGTGGCGAGCAGCCCGGTGAGGTTGCCGATCACCCGACCGGCCTTCCCGCGCGCCAACTCGGCGATGTCGGGGTTCTTCTTCTGGGGCAGCATCGACGACCCGGTCGAGTACTCGTCGGCGAGCCGCCAGAACCCGAACTCCTCGCTCGTGAACAGCACGATCTCCTCGCCCAGGCGCGACAGGTGGACCATCACGAGGGTCAACGCGAAGGTGATCTCGGCGACGAAGTCGCGGTCGGAGACGGCGTCGAGCGAGTTGGCGAAGCGCGACCCGAAGCCCAGGTCGGCGGCCGTGCCGTCCGGGTCGAGCGGCAGGCTCGACCCGGCGAGCGCCCCGGCGCCCAGCACCGACACGTCGGCGCGGGCCAGCGCGTCCTCGAGCCGACCCACGTCGCGGGTCAGCGCCCAGAAGTGCGCGAGCAGGTGGTGGGCCAGGAGCACCGGCTGGGCCCGCTGGAGGTGGGTGTAGCCGGGCAGGTAGGCATCGAGGCCGGCGTCGGCGGCCCGCTCGACGAGCACCCGCTGCAGGCCGACCACGGCGTCGACGACGACGCGCCCCTCCCGCCGGGTGAAGAGCCGCAGCGCGGTGGCCACCTGGTCGTTGCGGCTGCGCCCGGTGTGGAGCTTGGCGCCGGCATCTCCTGCGATCTCGGTCACCCGCCGCTCGATCGCGGTGTGGATGTCCTCGTCGGTGGGCACGAACGTGAACGTGCCCGCCGCCATCTCGGACTCCACGACGTCGAGCGCGCCGAGCACCGCCTGGACCTCGGCGTCGGCGAGCAGCCCCGCCCGACCGAGCATGCGCACGTGCGCGCGCGAGCCCGTGAGGTCGTCGGCGGCCAGGCGGCGGTCGACGTCGAGACTCGCCGTGAAGGCGAGGAGGGCCTCCGCCGGCCCGGCCGCGAACCGACCGTGCCACAGGTGGCGCGCCTCCCCGGCGGTGCCGTCAACCATCGAGTCCGCCCTGGCGCCGGGCCACGGTCTCGGTCGACAGACCCCACAGGCGCACGAACCCGGCGGCGTCCTCGTGGCGGAACGCGTCGGCGGCGTCGTAGGTGGCCAGCTCGTAGTCGTAGAGACCCTTGACCGCCCGCCGGCCGCTCGGGGCGCAACGTCCCGGCTCGAGGGTGAGCCGCACCTCGCCGGTGACGTGCTCCTGGGTCGAGTCGACGAAGGCGTCGAGGGCCCGCCGCAGCGGCGAGAACCACAGCCCGTCGTAGACGAGCTCGGAGTAGCGCGGCTCGAGCCGGGCCTTCTCGCGCATGACGTCGCGCTCGAGCGTGATCGACTCGAGGTCCTGGTGGGCGGCGATGAGCGCCAGCGAGCCGGGTGCCTCGTAGGTCTCGCGGCTCTTGATGCCGACCCGCCGGTTCTCGACCATGTCGAGGCGGCCGAAGCCGTAGGACCCGACCACGGTCGTCAACTCGGCGAGCAGCTCGTGGAGCGGCAGCGCCCGTCCGTCGATCGACACCGGCACCCCGGCCTCGAACGCGACCACGACGTCGCGCGGCTGCGCCGGCGCGTCGGCGACGTCGGCGGTGAGCTCCCAGATGTCGCCCGGCGGGCGCGCCCACGGGTCCTCCATCTCACCGCACTCGATGGCCCGGCCGACCAGGTTGTCGTCGATCGAGTAGGGCTTGGCCTTCGACTGCTGGATCGGGATGTCGTGCTGCGCCGCGTAGGCGATGCAGTCGTCGCGGGTCATCCCCCACACCCGCACGGGGGCGAGCACCTCGAGGTCGGGGGCGAGGGCCCGGACGCCGACCTCGAAGCGCACCTGGTCGTTGCCCTTGCCGGTGCAGCCGTGCGCGACGGCGTCGGCGCCGAACTCCCGGGCCGCGATGACCAGGTGCTTGGCGATGACGGGCCGCGACAGCGCCGACACGAGCGGGTACTTGCCCTCGTAGAGGGCGTTGGCGCGCATGGCGGGCAGGACGTAGTCGGTGGCGAACTCGGCGCGGAGGTCGACGACCTTCGCCTCGACCGCTCCGGCGGCGAGCGCCCGGGCCCGCACGGCCTCGAAGTCGCCGCCCTGTCCGACGTCGGCGGCGAGGCACACCACCTCGGCACCCCACTCGTCGGCGATCCACTTCACCGCCACCGAGGTGTCGAGTCCACCCGAATAGGCCAGGACCACTCGCTTCGCCATTGGATTCCCTCTTCCGTTCGTCGGTCGTTGTCGGTCGTTGTCGGTCGTCGTCGGTCTGGTCGGTCTTCGTCGCGCCGCTCAGAGCCCGGCCAGGCCGGCGAGGTCGGCGGCCACGGCCGCTCCCCCGGCGTGCTCGGCGCACACGAGGATGAGCGTGTCGTCGCCCGCCACGGTCCCCAGGATGTCAGGCAGGCCGGCCCGGTCGAGCGCCGAGCCGACCACGTGGGCCGAGCCCGGCGGCGTGCGCAGCACCACCAGGTTGGCGCTGTGGGCGACCTCCACCACGAACTCCCCCATCACCCGCCGGAGGTGGTCGTCGGGGGCCGAGCGGGCCTTGGCGTGCTCGGGGATGGCGTAGGCCATCGTGCCGCCGGGGATCCGCACCTTGACGGCCCCGAGCTCCTCGAGGTCGCGACTGACGGTCACCTGGGTGGCGACCACGCCGTCGGCGGCGAGGAGCTCGACGAGCTGGGCCTGGCTCGAGATCGGCTGCTCCTCGAGGAGCTTCGAGATGCGGTGCTGGCGCTGGGGCTTGCCGAGGGTCGCCATCAGGTCCTCCGTCCGCCGGGGGTGGGCGGTCGCACGTCGAGGGACGCCAGCAGCGAGCGCACGCTGTGCATCCGGTTGGCCGCCTGCTCCCACACGAGCGAGGCGGGACCGTCGATGACCTCGGCACTCACCTCTTCGCCCCGGTGGGCGGGTAGGCAGTGCATGAACACGGCACCCGGTCCGGCGGCGGCCATGAGGGCGGTGTCGACGCAGAAGCCCTGGAAGGCCGTGCGTCGGAGCTCCTGCTCGGCCTCCTGGCCCATCGAGGTCCAGACGTCGGTGTAGACGACGTCGGCGCCGCGCACCGCCTCGTGCGGATCGTGGGACCGCTCGACGACCCCGCCGAGGTTGCGGGCCCGGGCCACGACGTCGGGGTCGAGCTCGTAACCCGGCGGCGTGGCGACGGTCAACTCGGCGCCCGACAGGGCCGCGCCGAAGGCGAGTGAGGCCGCGACGTTGTTGCCGTCGCCGACGTAGGTGATCCGCCGACCGTCGAGCGAGCCGAAGTGCTCGCGGATGGTGAGGTAGTCGGCGAGCCCCTGGCACGGGTGGGCCCGGTCGGAGAGCAGGTTGACCACCGGCGTGGCGACGGTGAGGGCCATCGTCTCGAGGACGGCGTGGTCGAAGACCCGGGCCATGATCACGCCGCAGTAGCCCGCGAGGGTCCGGGCGACGTCCTCGACCGACTCACGGCCACCGATCCCGACCTCTTCGTTGCGCAGGACGACCGCGTGACCGCCGAGGTCCGTGACGGCGACCTCGGTCGAGATGCGCGTCCGCGCCGAGGGCTTCTGGAACAGCATGGCGACCGACGTGCCGGCGAGCGCGTGCGGCAGCGAGGCCGGATCGCGCTTCCAGGCCTCGGCGTGGTCGAGCAGGCCCGTGAACTGGGCCCGGTCGAGGTCGTCGAGCTCGAGCAGGCGCCGGACGAGGCTCACCAGCCACTCCCTTCGGACGGGGCGGCCGCGTCGTCACGCTCGGCGGCGGCCAGCACGGTGGCGAGGATCGCCACCGCCTCTTCGATCTCGGCGTCGGTCACCAGCAGCGGCGGGGCCAGCCGCAGCGCGGTGCCGGTCACGGCGTTGACCACGAGGCCGGCCGTGAGGCAGGCGTCGGCGACCGGCTTGGCGGCGATGCCCGGCTCGAGTTCGGCCGCGATCAGCAGCCCCAGCCCGCGCACCCCGGCCACCCCGGGGACGGCCTCGAGTGCGGCGGTGAGGGTCGCCCCGGCGGCGGCGGCCCGCGCCGGCACGTCGAGGTCGGCCATCACCGTGAGCGTCGCCAGCGCCGCGGCGGCCGCCAGGGGCTGGCCGCCGAAGGTCGTGGCGTGGTCGCCGGGGCGGAAGGCGGCGGCGACGTCGGCCCGGGCCCAGCAGGCACCGATCGGGACGCCGTTGCCGAGCGCCTTGGCCATCGACACCACGTCGGGCCGCGCACCGGTGTGCTCGAAGCCGAACCAGGCACCCGTGCGACCGAGACCGGTCTGGACCTCGTCGAGCAGGAGCAGGGCCTCGCGCTCGTCGCACAGGGCCCGCACCGCCTCGAGGTAGCCGGGCGGGCAGGGCATGACCCCGCCCTCCCCCTGGACCGGTTCGAGCATGACCGCGCAGACCCGCTCGTCCATCACGGCGGCGAGCGCGTCGAGGTCGCCGAACGCGACCTGCCGGAAGCCCGTCGGCAGCGGCTGGAACGTCTCCTGCTTCTGGGGCTGGCCGGTGGCGGCGAGCGTCGTGAGCGTGCGGCCGTGGAACGAGCCGGACGCCGAGATCACGTGGAACCGCTCGGGTCCGCCGTGGGTCTGCCCGTACCGCCGGGCCAGCTTGATGGCGCACTCGTTGGCCTCGGCCCCCGAGTTGGCGAAGAACACCCGTCCGCCGCCGCCGAGCAGCGCGTCGAGGCGGGCCGCCACCTGGGGCTGCACCTCGTTGTAGTAGAGGTTCGAGACGTGCAGCAGCGTGCGCGCCTGCGCCGCCACGGCGTCGGCGACCGCCGGGTGGGCGTGCCCGAGCGACGTCACGGCCAGCCCCGACAGGAAGTCGAGGTAGCGCCGACCGTCGGCGTCCCAGAGCACGGTCCCCTCACCGCGCACGAAGGCCACGGGGGCGCGGCCGTAGGTCTGCATGACGTGCGCCGCGTCGAGCGCGACGATCTCGTCGAACGACAGGCTCACGCCGCACCTCCGGTGCCGGTGGCGACGTCGGCGTCGCGGGTGATCATGGTTCCGATCCCCTCCCGGGTGAAGAACTCGAGCAGGAGCGCGTGCGGCACCCGGCCGTCGAGGATGTGGGCGCGCTCGACCCCGGCGGCGAGCGCGTCGATGCACGACCGCAACTTCGGGATCATCCCCTCGCCGACCTTGCCCTCGGCGAGCAGCCGCTCCATCCCGGAGACGTCGATCCGCGAGATCAGCGACGCCTCGTCGGGGTAGTCCTCGTAGACCCCGAGGACGTCGGTGAGGTAGACGAGCTTGGCCGCACCGAGTGCGCCGGCGATGGCCGCGGCGACGGTGTCGGCGTTGACGTTGTGGGCCTGCCCCGACTCGTCGACGCCGACCGTGGCGATCACCGGGATGAGGTCCTCGCGCAGGAGCCGCAGCACGATGGCGGGGTCGACCCGCTCGACGTCGCCGACGAACCCGAGACGCGGATCGCGGGTGCGCACGGTCAGGAGGCCGGCGTCCTCCCCCGACAGCCCGACGGCGAAGGCGCCGTGCTGGTTGAAGGCGGCGACGACCTCCCGGTTGACCTTGCCCACGAGCGCCATCCGCACGATGTCGACGGTCTCGGCGTCGGTGACCCGCAGGCCGTCGACGAACTCGGGCTCCTTGCCGAGCCGCTGCATCAGCTCGGAGATCTGGGGGCCGCCGCCGTGCACCACGACGGGGTTGATCCCGACGAGGTGCATCAGCACGACGTCCTGGGCGAACAGCTCGGCGAGCGCCGGATCCTCCATGGCGTGCCCGCCGTACTTGATCACGACGGTCTTGCCGGCGAACTCGCGGATGTAGGGCAGGGCCTCGGCGAGGACCTGGGCCCGCTCGTGGGCGTCGGTGATGCGGTCGAGCGCGGCCATCAGGAGGTCCCCATGTTCTCGTCGACGTAGGCGTGGGTGAGGTCGGTGAACCGGACGGACGCACTCCCCCGCCCGGCGTGCAGGTCGCACTCGATGGTGATGTCGCGCCCGGCCATCGACGCGACCAGGGCGGTCTCGTCGTGGAGGGCGGCGATCCCGTGGCGACAGACCGTGATGCCGTTGTAGGCGATCTCCACCGCCTCGGGGTCGAGGAACGCACCGCTCGCGCCCAGCTCGGAGAGGACCCGGCCCCAGTAGGGGTCGGACCCGTAGAGCGAGCACTGCACGAGCTGGCTGGCGGCCACCGCCCGGGCGGCGATCCGCGCCTCGGCGGCCGAGCGCGCGCCGCGCACGGTGAGGTGCACGTGCTTGGTCGCGCCCTCGGCGTCGGCGGCCATCTGGGCGGCCAGGTCGGCGCAGACCGTGGCGAGGGCCTCGGCGAGGGCGTGGTACGCGTGACCACCCGCCCGGTCGATCACCGGACCGCCCGCCGCACCGTTGGCGAGCACCAGCACCGTGTCGTTGGTGCTCGTGCAGGCGTCGACGATGAGCGCGTTGAACGAGTCGGACACCGCCCGCTCGAGGGCGGTGTGGAGCACCTCGGGGGTGACGACGGCGTCGGTCGTGCACACGGCGAGCATCGTGGCCATCGAGGGCGCGAGCATCGCGGCACCCTTGGCCATGCCGCCGACCCGGATCGTGCGCCCGTCGCCGAGGTCGGCCTCGGCGTACGACTCCTTGGAGAGGGTGTCGGTGGTCATGAGCGCGACGGCGGCCCGGTGCCCGGCCTCGGGACCGGCGGCCAGCGCGGCGACGGCCTGCGGGACGCCCGACTCGATCGGGTCCATCCGCATCGGGATGCCGATCAGACCCGTGGAGCAGACGAGCACGTCGGAGGCCGCGACGCCCAGACCGTCGGCCGTGAGGGTGCACATGCGCAGTGCGTCGGCCCGACCCTGGTCGCCGGTGGCGGCGTTGGCGTTGCCGGAGTTGAGCACGACCGCCGCGGCCCGACCGTCGACGAGGTGTCGCCGACTGACCTGCACCGGTGCGGCGCAGGCGAGATTGGTGGTGAAGACCCCGGCGGCGGTGACCGCCTGCCGGTCGGCGGTGGCCACGACGGCCAGGTCGGGGTTCCCCGACGGCTTGATCCCGGCGGCGATGCCCGCGGCCTCGAAGCCGGGGACGGCGGTGACACTCACGGCATGACTCCGATCGTCGGCAGTCCGGTGACCTCGGGCAGACCCAGGACGCGGTTGGCCGCCTGGATCGCCTGGCCCGAGGCCCCCTTCACGAGGTTGTCGATGGCTCCCAGGGCCACGACCTGCCCGGTGCGCGGGTCGGCGCGCACCGTGACCTGGGCGACGTTGGCGCCGAGGGTCGCCTTGGTCTGGGGCGGTTCGTCGGTGACGACCACGAACGGCTCGTCGGCGTAGAACGCCCGGTAGGCGTCGAGGAGGCCGGCCGTGGTGAGCCCGGGCGCGGCGGCCCGGGCCGTGGCGGTGGCGAGGATGCCCCGGGTCATCGGCACCAGGTGCGGGGTGAAGAGCACCTGCACCGGCGAGCCCGCGACGTGCCCGAGGGCGAACTCGATCTCGCCGGTGTGGCGGTGCGTGAGGAGCCCGTAGGCCGTGACGTTCTGCTCCCGCTCGGCGTAGAGGTTGGCGGCGGCGAGCTTGCGGCCGGCACCCGAGATCCCCGACACGGCGTTGACCACGATCCCGGTGGGCTCGACCAGCCCACCGGCCACCACGGGGGCGAGCGCCAGCGACGACGCCGTCGGGTAGCAGCCGGCGGCGGCCACGTTCGCCGTGGGGGTCAGGACGTCACGGAACAGCTCGACCATCCCGAACCCGAACCGGCCGAGGAGGTCGGGGGCCGAGTGGGGCTCGCCGTACCAGTCGGCGTACACCTCGGCCGGGAGCCGGAAGTCGGCGCCGAGGTCGACGATGCGGCCCACCCGCCCGAGGAGCGCCGGCACCAGCTTCTGGCTCTCCCCGTGCGGGAGCGCGCAGAAGACCACGTCGAGTCCGGCCACCGCCGCCGCCGGGTCGGCCGGGTCGACGGCCGCGTAGGTGAGGCCCGGGTAGGCGGCGGCCAGTGACGGGTAGAGGTCGGCGACGGCCGCACCGGCGTTGGAGTCGGCGGTCACGACCGCGACCTCGAACTCGGGGTGGCCGTGCAGCAGGCGCAGCAACTCGGCCCCGGTGTATCCGGACGCGCCCAGGACCCCACAGGTATACGGCATGGTGAATATTATACAGGCCGGTGAATAGGGAGTGCGGATCCTTTCCCCACCCGTTCCGGCCCGGGGCTCAGGTGATGAGCATCCCCGACGGCGGCACGGCCGCCGCCAGCAGGCCCGGCAGGACCTGGCCGACCTCGGCCGGGGAGCCCTGGGGCTCGCCCTGGGGCCCGCGCCGCCACCCCTCGGAGACCCCGAGCCGGTGGCCCGACGTCTCGATCACCCGGCCGGTCCAGTCGCGCGAATCGGGGCTGGCCAGCCACCCCACCACGTTGGCCACCCACTGCGGGTCCATGTTGGCCTTGCCGTCCTCGGCGGCGGTGAACGGTCCACCGAGGTTCTCGGTCATGCGGGTCAGGGCGGCCGGGGCGATGGCGTTGACGGTCACGCCGTAGCGGGCCAGCTCCTGGGAGACGATCACGGCGAAGGCGGCGATGCCGGCCTTGGCCGCCCCGTAGTTGGACTGCCCCACGTTGCCGTAGATGCCCGACGACGACGAGGTGAGGATCACCCGGGCGTCGTTCTCGAGGCCCTCCTTGGTCCGGTTGCGCCAGTACTCGGCGGCGTGGCGGACCGGGCAGAACGTGCCCCGGAGGTGGACCCGGATCACCGCGTCCCACTCGTCGACGCTCATGTTGACCAGCATCCGGTCACGGAGGATCCCGGCGTTGCAGACCAGGACGTCGAGCCCGCCGAAGTGGTCGATCGCCTGCTGGACGAGGCGACCCGCACCGTCGAAGTCGGCGATGTCGTCGGTGTTGGCCACCGCCTCGCCGCCCATGGCCACGATCTCGTCGACCACCTTCTGGGCGGGGCCGACGTCGGAGCCGTCACCGGCGACCGAGCCGCCGATGTCGTTGACCACGACCTTGGCGCCCTCGTGGGCCAGGGTCAGCGCCTCCCGGCGACCGATGCCGCCACCCGCGCCGGTGACGATCGCCACCCGTCCGTCGCACAGTCCCATCGGATCCTCCCGAGTCGTCCCGAAAGACCCGAGCGTACGCTCACGCGGGGCCGTCGGCGCGGTTCGGACGGTCGGCGTCCTTCGCCGTCTCGGACCCCAACCGGGCGAAGGCGGCCACGTCGGTCACGCGGTGCGCCACCCAGTCGCGCTCCAGGGCCAGGGCCTCGGCCCGTCCGAGACCGTCACCCCGGTCGTAGAGCCGCAGCACCTCGGCCACGGCCGGCTGGTCGACCACGCTCGCGGCCAGCCCCAGGGCGAACGGCTCCAGGTCGTCGTGGGCGACCACGTGGTTGACCAGCCCGATCCGCAGGGCCTCGTCGGCCTCCACGAAGGCGCCGGTGATCGACATCTCCCGGGCCTTGCGCAGCCCCACCGCCCGGGGCAGGAGCGCGGTCAGGCCCCAGGCCGGCACGACGTTCAACCGGGCGTGGGTGTCCGCGAAGCGGGCCCGCTCCGACGCCACCGCGAACGTGGCGCTGAGGGCGATCTCCAGCCCTCCCGACACGCAGGCGCCGTTGACGGCACAGATCGTCGGGGTGGTCGACGCCCGCAGGGCCGCCCCCGGGTCGGGACGGAACGCCCAGTCGACGGCACGCGGCGGACCACCCGGCGCGCGTTCCTTGAAGTCGACCCCGGCGCTGAACACCGGATCGACCGCCGTGATCACCAGGCACCGCACCGCCGGGTCGTGGTCGGCGGCCGCCACCGTCTCGACGAAGGCCTCCCGCATCGCGACGTCGAGGGCGTTCTTGGCGTCGGGGCGGTCGATGGTGAGGACCCGCACGGCGCCGTCGTCGCGCAGGCGGAGGTGCGGATGCGGCTCGATGATCACGTCAGGCCCAACCGGGCGTTGTCCCACGACACGATGCGCTCCTCGGGGTCGATGCGGATCACGACGGACGACTGCTCGTAGTGCGACCGGGTGACGTCGGCCATGGCCGTCCGCTCGGTACGGAACCCGGCGTACTTGGCGTCGAGGGCCGCCTCCACCCGATCGACCACGACGGGATCGTCGACGAACACCGCCGTGCCGGTGAGGTGCACGGCCCACAGTTGCGCCCACCGCTCTCCACCCTCGACCAGGAACCCCACGCGGGGGTCACGCCGCAGCCGCCGGGCCTTGAACGAGTCGCGGAGCGTCCGGAAGTGGACGGCGCCGTCGACGACGACGAACCACATCGGCACCGACACGGGCTGTCCGTCGGCGCGCAGGCTCGTGACGATCCCGGTGTGGGTGCCGGCCAGCCGGTCCCACGCCTCACCCCGCTCCATGCGCACGCCCATCCGCCGATCATGGTGGACGGCACGGCCGTCCCGCCACATCCGGAGGGTGCGCTCAGTCGGCCCGTCGGAGACGACGCGCCCCGACCACGGTGAGCACGAACCCGACCACCACGAACTTGACGACCACGATCCAGAGCGTGACGTCGCGGGCCGTGGTGCTGGCCACGGTCACCACCCGGGTCGGGTCGGCCCGGTCGTAGCGGATCGCGACCTCGTCGCGCACCCGGTACCGCCCCGAGCGGGCGTCGGGCAGAGCGGCGACGACCAGGTCACCCCGCTGGTCGACGAACTCGAGCGCCGGCGTGCCGCCGTCGGACACCACGACGGCCGTGGCGGCCACCCCCTCCGAGCGCAGGCGCGCGTCGTGGGCGTGGAGCGCCACGAGCCCCACCGCCACCGCGATGCCGGCGATCACGAGTGCGATCCCGCCGATCAGCGCCGCCCGGGCGCCCCGACGGCTGAGGCGCCACGGGGCCGGCCGCGCCGGAACCGCCGGGGCCGACCCGGCGGCGGCCGTCCGGCCCTGGCGCCGGGCCCGGTCGTAGGCCTCCCGTTGGGGTCCGGTCAGGATCCGGTAGGCGGCCGTGATGCGCACGAAGCGGGCCTCGTCGTCGGGATCGACCGATCCGGCGTCGGGGTGGAGCACCCGGGCCTGGGCGCGGTAGGCGACGGTGATCTCCTCGCGGGTGGCCGTGGGCGACACCCCGAGCTCGGCGTAGTGGTCGATCCCCGACCAGTCGCGGACGCGCACGGGAACAGTCTGCCCGCCTCACGGAGGGGCTCCGGACGCGTCGACTCCCGGGCAACGATGCGCCCGGGAGTCGACGGGAAGACCGTCAGCGGTCGGACCCGGAGCGGGTCAGGCCGGCGGACCCGACCCGAGCGTGATCGTGGCGCGGTGGGTGGACCCCGAACGGTCGACCCAGGTGACCTGGACCTTCTCGCCCGGGTTGTACGGGACGAGCGTCCGGGTGAGGTCGCTGCCCGAGCCGATGGTGGCGTCGTCGAGCCCGACGATCGTGTCGCCCGCCACGATGCCGGCCTTGGCGGCACCGCCGGTCGGGTCGACCCCGAGCACCGAGGCTCCCGAGGTGGAGGTTCCGCGCCCGGACGAGATCTGCACACCGAGCACGCCCCGGTTGGCTCCGACGTGCAGGTCGGGGCCGCGATTGCCGGCGAGGATGTCGTTGGCGATCTGGAGGGCCCGCTCCATCGGGATGGCCCAGCCCTGGTTCTGCGAGCGCCCGCCGTAGGACCAGGTGCCGTTGGCCGACGAGGCGGCGGCGTTGACGCCCACCACCCGCCCGTTGCGGTCGATCAGCGGACCACCCGAGTCACCGGGCTGGATGTTGGCGTCGGTCTGGACCAGACCGGTGAGGGTCTGGACGTTGGAGCCGTCCTCGTCGGAGGCGGTGATCTGCTGGTTCTTGGCGGTCACGGAGCCCG
>JAFMJM010000271.1 GCA_017853455.1 Acidimicrobiia bacterium
GCGGATCGCCGGGCTTGCCCTCGGTGACGTCGCGACGCTCGGGTTCCCCCGACAGGTAGTACGGACCTTCGGTCATCTCCGGCATGAGCACGCAGTCGGCCGTGGCGGTCGGACCGGCGGTGGTGGCCGAGGTGGCCGGGGAGTCCTGGGAGAGCGGGGGGCGGGACCGGGTCGCGCCACCGGCACGGTTCGCCGATCCGCTCCCCGTCTCCCCGCACGCGGCGGCGACCAGCGCCAGGCCGGCGGCCCCGGCCAGGCCGAGGAGGCGGCGGCGTCCGATGACGGGTACGGGATCCATGCCGCGATCATGGCGGGCCACGGCGGGCGGCGGGTCCGGAGCCTGTGAGGATCCGGTCGGGCTCTCAGGGGCCGTTCTCGCGTCGGTCTTACCGTCGGGCCCTAGCGTGGGGAGCGTGAACCAGGCCGTCCCCCGTTCCCGGGTCCTCGTCGCCGAGGACGACCGCAGTGTGCGTGAATCACTCGTCCTGGCCCTCGAGCTCGAGGGGTACGACGTCACCGCCGTGGGTGACGGCGAGCGGGCCCTCGAGGCCGTCTTCGCCGATCCGCCCGACATCGTGCTCCTCGACGTGATGATGCCGTTCGTCGACGGGCTCACGGTGTGCCGACGCATCCGGGCCCGCGGTCTGACGGTCCCCGTCCTGATGCTGACGGCCCGCCACGAGGTGTCCGACCGCGTCTCGGGCCTCGACGCCGGCGCCGACGACTACGTCGTCAAGCCCTACGCCGTCGACGAGGTCACCGCCCGGATGCGGGCGTTGCTCCGCCGGACCAGCGTGAGCGGTCACGACGGCGTCGTCACCGCCGGCGACCTGGTCCTCGACCCCCTCGGTCGTACGGCGCGGCGCGCCGGACGTGACCTCGACCTCACCAAGACCGAGTTCGACCTGCTCGAGCTGTTGATGGTCAACGCCGGGGTGGTCCTGCCCCGTGACGTCATCTACGAGCAGATCTGGGGCTTCGACTTCGAGACGAGCAGCCGGTCCCTCGACGTCTACATCGGGTACCTCCGGGCCAAGACCGAAGCCGCCGGCGAGCCCCGGGTCGTGCAGACGGTCCGGGGCGTGGGGTACGTCCTGCGCCTCGAGTCGTGAGTCTCCGGGGCCGGATGGCCATCGGACTCGGGGTGATCACGGCGCTCGTGATCGGTCTCGTCGGACTCGGTGCCTACGTCGTGACCGTCCACCGGCTCCGCGACGAGATCGACCAGTCGCTCCGGGCGAGCGCCATCGCCGCCGTCGGGAACGCGCCCGGGCCGCCGGGAGGGCGCGAACGCGACCGCGACGACGTCTACGAGGGGTTCACCCGCCCGACCGTCTGTCCGCCGGCCGGCCAGCTCGAGCCGGCGGCCGCCGCCCAGTTGGTCGCGGCCGACGGCTCCTGGATCGCCTGCATCGAGGGTGGGGTCCGGATCCCGGTGACGCACGACGACGTCGAGATCGCCGAGCACGCGGTCGGTTCGCACCTGCGGACCGTGGCGATCGGGCGCCGCGAGTACCGGGTCCTGACGGTGGCGGGTGACAACGGCAGCGCCTTGATGATCGCCCGCAACCTGGGCGAGGTCGGTGACGTCCTCCGCTCGATGAGCCGGTGGATGGTGGGCCTCGGCGTGGCCGGCGTGACCGCGGCGGTCGTCCTCGGGCTCGCGCTCGCACGGCGGACGGCCCGACCGGTGGAGCAGCTCCGCGACACCGCAGAGCGCATCGCCGCCACCCAGGACCTCACGGTCGACGTCCCGGTCGGTGGCCCGAGCGAGGTGGCGAGTCTGGGTCGGTCGTTCACCACCATGGTCGGAGCGCTGGAGTCGTCCCGGGAGGCCCAGCGCCGCCTGGTCCGCGATTCGAGCCACGAGCTGCGGACGCCGCTCACCAGCCTGCGGACCAACGCCTCCCTCCTCGGCCGCCCCGACCTCTCCGAGGACCAGCGCCGGCGGGTGGTCGAGGCGATCGGCTTCGAGGTCGAGGAGTTGACCCACCTCGTCGCCGAGATCGTCGATCTGGCGGCCGAGGGCGGCACCGACGACGAGCCGCTCGAGGAGACCGATCTCGGTGCACTGGCCCGTGAGGTGGTCGACCGGGCCGCACGGCGGACCGAGCGCCCGATCACCCTCGAGGTGCACGACGCCGCCGTGCTCGACGCCCGCCCGCAGATGCTGGCCCGGGCGCTCGGCAACCTGGTGGAGAACGCCGTCAAGTACGGGTCCGGTCCGGTCGAGGTGCGCGTCGACGGTGGGCGGGTCGAGGTCCGCGATCACGGGTCGGGCATCGCCGCCGCCGATCGTCCGTTCGTGTTCGACCGGTTCTACCGCTCCGACGCCGCCCGCACCGCGCCGGGGTCGGGCCTGGGACTGGCGATCGTCAAGCAGGCCGTCGACCGCCACGGTGGGCGCGTCTGGGTCTCCGACCCCCCCGAGGGCGCGGGCGTGGTGATCGGGTTCGAGGTGCCCACGGCACCGTCCGGTTCCTAGCGCTGGCGCGCGTTGGTGAACGTGCAGACGACGGTCTCACCGGGCTGCACGTTGAAGGTGACCGTCGGCGGAGCCACGATCGACCGCCACTCGAACGGTCCGGAGTCCCGGTCGGAGCAGTCGATGCCGCGCAGGACGAATCCGGCCGGGGTGGTCTGGGTGAAGGGGAAGAGGCCGGGGTCGACGACGGACGACCACTCGGCGTAGCCGTTGGGCGATCCGCGGGTGGTGAGGGAGATCCCGGCCCAGCCCGAGTAGTCGAAGGTGCCGGTGCCGTTGAGCGACGAGACCCGCAGGACGATGCGGCCCGGGTCGACGGGCGGGGGCGGCGGCACCGTGGTCGGCGGAACGGGCGTCGGCTCGGTGGTGGGCGTGGTGGGGGCGGGGACCTGGGTCACCGGCGTCTTCGGCGTGGTCGGAGCGACCGTGGCCGGCACCGTCGTGGAGGTGGTCGGCGGAGCCAGGGTGCTCGTCGTGGTGGTCGACGCCGGCGGGAGGTCTCGGGCCCAGGCCTCGAGCCGGGCCCGGGTCGCCCCGTCGGGGGCGACGGTCACGCGGTACGTGGCCTCGAAGGTCGTCTTGGGGGCGATGGTGACGGTGTAGCGAACCACCGGATCGGCCTGGAGGATCACGGGCCGCGGATTGAACTCGATCTGGGCGGCGGTCGGGGCGATGGCCTTGGGGATCGTCTCGGTGAACGACACCGGGAGCGGCGACGCCGTGGGGTTGGTCATCGCGAGCGACCCGACGAACTCGTCACCTCGGGAACCCTGGAGCTGCCACACCCGGGTGACCTGGGCACCTTCGGGCGTGACGATCGGGGCGAACGTGAACTTGGCCGCCGTGGTGGTCCGCAGGGCGGGCGAGTTGCCGCCTCCGGGACGCAGTGCGACCACGGCCACGACCACGGCGAGCAGGGCGACGAGGGCGGCGACGACGAACCCGATGCGCTTGCGGGTCCGGGACCCGGTCGAACGTGGCCCACGGGACCGGGTGCTCGTCCCGGCCGCGGCGCCGGCGGCGGCGGCCGCCACGACCCGGGCGCTCGGACCGGTGGCCGAAGCGACCCGGGCCCCGTCGTCGTGCTCGTCGAAGCCGTCGTCG